>JARKVN010000030.1 GCA_029851645.1 Cellulosilyticum sp.
TGCTTTATGAATTTCTTCTTTTAGGGCAGATAAATTGGCTGCTAAAGTATTTGTTAAAAAGTTAGCAGCCCTATAGCCGATTTGAGCAGAAGAAATAATGCCAATACCACCAGCTTTAGCGACATGGCCAGCTAACTGGTGTAAAGAAATACCTACGCCCATACCACCTTGAATAATAGGAAGTTTTGGTATAAGTCCACCAATATTTAAATTATGTTTCATGATATCACCTCATTAATTTTAAAATAAAAAGCAACTCAAAAATACTTTGAATATCAAAGTAAATGGTTGATATTCAAAGTATAGTGACCTAGGAAGATTTTGTCAACTTGATTTATCTTAGAAAAAAATAAAAAAATGATATTGACAATTAAATCAACAAATCATATACTTTGAACATAAAATTGTTTGAAGTTCAAAGTATTAAATGCAAAACTTGCTAGGAGGAAGTAGTTTGAATCAGGCAGAACAATTAATTAATGAATTACTTGTGGATTCTTTTAACAAGATTACAGCTATTGAAAAAGATGCCTTGAAGAAAGGACCTTTACAAGACTTAACGATTAATGAACTTCATGCGATTGAAGCGATTGGTTTAGAAGGTAGGCCTATGACAGAGATTGCCAAGAAGTTGGGGGTAACCGTAGGGACGCTTACAACAATGGTGAATAACTTGGTTAAAAAGGACTATGTTGAAAGAGTAAGTAGCGAAGAAGATAGAAGAGTCGTTTTTATTGTTTTAAAGACAAAAGGAAAGTTTGCTTACCGCCTTCATGATCGCTTTCATCATGTTATGATAAAGAACATGCTACAAGGCATGAATGAAAATCAATATGAGGTATTAATTCAGGCACTAGGTGCTTTGGATCAATTCGTGAAAGAGACTTATGAAAAAATCTAAGTAGGGTGAGAGGAGAGAAAGATGGGTATTAGAATTGCAGGCTTAGGAAAGGCTGTCCCAGAAAAGGTGCTCACTAATGATGAAATGAGTCAAATGGTAGATACCAGTCATGAATGGATACAGTCTAGAACAGGTATTGAAAGAAGGCATATTGCTGTTACAGAAACCACAGAGTTTCTGGCAACCTCTGCAGCGAGTAAGGCACTAGAAGAAGCAAAGGTTTCGGCAGAGGAAGTAGATTTAGTGATTGTAGCGACGGTATCACCAGATACTGCAATGCCCAGTACAGCTTGCCTTGTTGCTAAAAATATAGGTGCATTTCAAGCAACGTGTTTTGATATAACAGCTGCATGTAGCGGATTTATTATGGCTTCTGAAGTGGCTCTTAGTATGATTCATGCAGGGCAGTATCAAAATGCGCTTGTTATAGGAGCAGAAGTGCTCAGTAAATCGTTAGATTGGAAAGATCGTGGAACTTGTATTTTATTTGCAGATGGTGCAGGTGCCATTTTGTATCAGAAAGATACTAGAAATCAGGTGATAGCTATTGAGACAGGCTCTGCCCCACGTGGTGCTGAAAAGATTACATTACCAATAGGTAGTGGCAATCATACTTTTTATGAAGTACCTGATAAGAAACAAGTGATACAGATGGAAGGAAAAGATGTGTATGCTTTTGCCACGAGTAAAGTACCTGAAAGTATTAAGACTGTGCTTGAAAAAGAAAAGCTAAGTCCAACAGATATTAAGTGGTATATTTTACACCAAGCTAATAGTCGTATTATGGATAGTGTGGCTCAAAAACTAGGTGTACCAAAGACAAATTTCTTTAAGAATTTATCTGAGTATGGTAATACTTCTGCTGCTAGTATTCCTATGGCACTTTATGATGCCAAAGGATTATTTAAGGCAGGTGACCTGATTATTTTATCAGGATTTGGAGCAGGGCTCACTTGGGGCACTATGCTTCTTAAGTGGTAAATAAATGTGTATCCACAAGGCATAGCCTTTTTAGGATAAATAAAATTAAATTAAATTGAAATGAATTTTAGGAGGAAATGAATATGTTAGAAAAATTACAAGCAGTTGTATCAGAAAAATTAGGTGTAGAGGCAAGTCAAGTAACACCAGAAGCAAGTTTCACAGAAGATTTAGGAGCAGATTCTCTTGATTTATTTGAAGTAGTAATGGGACTTGAAGAAGAATTCGGTGTTTCTATTGATAATGAAGATTTAGATCAAATTAAAACAGTTCAAGATGCTATAGATTATATTGAAAAAAAACAAGCGTAAAAAGGGGGCATAAGCAGTAATGGATACAATTTGTAAGTTACTGAATATTACCTACCCTATTTTACAAGGAGGAATGGCGTGGGTTGCTACTCATAGTATTGCAGCAGCGGTGTCTAATGCTGGTGGCTTAGGGATTATTGCTGCAGGCCATGCCCCAAGTGAATGGGTGAGAGAGGAAATTAGAGCATGTAAAGCTAAGACAGATAAGCCTTTTGGGGTGAATGTTATGCTCCTTAGTCCACATGTGGATGAAGTCATTCAAGTTGTTATTGAAGAAGGTGTTAAAGTTGTTACAACAGGTGCTGGCAATCCAGGAAAGTACATGGATGCTTTAAAAGCAGTTGGCGTAAAGGTCATTCCAGTTGTGCCTTCAGTAGCACTTGCTAAACGTATGGAAAGAAGTGGCGCAGATGCAGTCATTGCAGAAGGATGTGAATCAGGAGGACATATTGGTGAACTGACTACTATGGCACTTGTACCACAAGTAGTAGATGCAGTGAATATTCCTGTTATTGCAGCAGGAGGTATTGCAGATGGTAGAGGAATGGCAGCAGCCTTTATGTTGGGTGCACAAGGGGTTCAAATTGGAACTAGATTCTTAGTGGCTAAGGAATGTGCTATTCCAGATGCTTATAAACAAAGAGTCATTAAGGCCAGCGATATTGATGCAGTCGTTACAGGACGCTCTACAGGACATCCTGTTAGAAGTCTTCGCAATCAATTAACAAGAGCATTTAGTAAACTTGAAAAAGAGGGTGCAGATCAAGAGGCACTAGATCAATTAGGTGTGGGTGCACTTAGAAGAGCAGCTGTTGAAGGTGATATAAATCATGGTTCTGTTTTAGCAGGTCAAATTTCAGGGATGATTACTAAGGAACAGACTACTAAGGAAATTATTGATGAAATCATGTCTGGTGTTAAAGAAAGATTTAATCTTAAAGTGGAAGGCATAAATGAAGCTTAAAAATGTATTTTAGGAGGTAGGAAAAGTGAAGGTAGCCGTTTTATTCCCAGGACAAGGCGCACAACACGTCGGTATGGGCAAGGAATTATACAATCATTATACAAATACAAAAGAAATATTTGACGAAGCAGCTCGTTTATTAGATTGGGATGTTAGAGAGGTTTGCTTCGAAGATCAAAATGCAATTATTAATCAAACACGTTATACCCAAGCTGCCCTATTTACTACCAACTATGGGATTTATGAAGCTTTAAAAGCAGAAGGAATAAAGCCCTCTGCTGTACTTGGTTTTAGCCTTGGAGAGTATGATGCCATCGTAGCAAGTGGTGTACTAGACTTTAAGGAGGCTTTAAAATTAGTGGATTTACGTGCTCAGTATATGGATGAGTGTGCCAATAAGTATCCCGGAGGCATGTCTGCCGTTATTGGAATGAGTACTGACAAAGTCATAGAGATTTGTCAAGAGGTGAGCTGCAAACTAGGCTCATCCGTTACAGTGGCTAATGATAATTGTGAAGGCCAAGTAACGATTGCGGGAACTAAAGAGGCATTAGAAAGTGCAACAGCTGCTTTAAAAGAGGCAGGTGCAAAAAGGGTACTTCCTTTAAAAGTAAGTGGTGCTTTCCACAGTCCATTAATGGAGGAGGCTTCTAAAAGACTTACTCAAGAGCTAGAAGGATTAAATTTTAAAGAGCCAATGTTTCCTATTGTGAGTAATGTCACTGCAAGTTCTATAAGTGGGGAAGAAGTAAAAGAATATATCCCACTACAAGTTATTAAAGGTGTACGTTTTAGAGAAAGTATCATGCATTTAGTAGATGAGGGATATGACACCTTTATAGAAGTAGGACCAAAGTGTACATTAAGTAACTTAGTCAAGAAAATAGCAAGTCATGTGACAGTTTTAAATGTAGAGGATGTAGCTTCATTACAAGCTGTTGTAGAGAAAGTAGGTGGAAAGCGTGCTTAAAGGAAAAGTAGCACTCATTACAGGAAGTGTAAGAGGAATAGGAAAAGCAGTAAGCTTATGTTTTGCAAAGGCTGGTGCTCATATTATCCTTAATTATACCAGTGAAAAAAGTGGTGAAGAAGCTGGAAAATTAGTGACACAAATAGAAAGTTTAGGTGTAAAAGCTATTGCGGTTAGAGCAGATATTTCAAAGAGTGAAGAGGCTAAATTATTAATTCAAACAGCTCTTGATAACTTTGGAAAATTAGATGTATTAGTTAACAATGCAGGGATTACTAAAGATATGTTACTTCTTCGTATGACAGAAAAAGAATTTGATCAGGTAATTGATGTGAATCTGAAAGGAACCTTTAACTGTACGAAAGAAGCCTCAAGATTTATGATGAAAACAGGTGGGAGCATTATTAATTTAACTTCAGTTGTAGGTTTATCTGGTAACGCAGGACAAAGCAACTATGCTGCTTCTAAGGCAGGGGTGATTGGTTTTACAAAATCAGTGGCTAAAGAGTTTGCTGGTAAAAAACTTCGTATCAATGCAATTGCACCAGGATTTATTCAAACAGATATGACAGATGTTTTATCGGATAAAGTAAAAGAAGAAATTGTAAGAAATATTCCAATGAAACGCTTTGGAATAGGTGACGAAGTAGCCAATGTTGCACTCTTTTTAGCAAGTGATTTATCAAGCTATGTGACAGGTGAAGTTATCAGAGTAGATGGCGGGATGGCTATGTAATAGTTGATAAGGAGAGTAGAGAAGATGAATCATAGAGTGGTTATTACAGGAATGGGTGTTGTTTCACCGATAGGAAATACCGTTGAAAGCTACTGGGAATCTTTAAAGGAAGGCGTTTGTGGTATTAAAACTTTACCAGAAAAGCTAAAACTTGATGGGATTAATGTTCATGTAGCGGGTACAGTAACAGACTTTACTCCAGAGCCTTATTTAGATAAAAGAGAAGCTAAAAGAGTAGCACGTTTTTCTCAATTTGCTATTTATGCAAGTAAGAAGGCAATGGAGATGGCAGAAATAGATATGGAAAAAGAAGATGCCTATAAAGTAGGTGTCATTATTGGAAGCGGTATTGGGGCACTTGATATTATTGAAGAGGAAACCAAAAAGCTTCATGAAAAAGGAGCCAAAAGAGTTTCTCCACTATTTGTACCTATGGCAATTGCTAATATGGCAGCTGGTAATGTATCTATTCAAATTGGTGCAAAGGGCGTTTGTAGTACAGTAGTAACAGCTTGTGCATCAGGAACACATTCTATTGGAGAAGCTTTTAGAGCACTTAAAGCGGGGGTAAATGATGTGATTTTAGCAGGTGGTTCAGAGGCTTGTATTTCCCCTTTAGGAATAGCAGGATTTAATGCCTTAACAGCACTCAGTACAACTGAAGATCCAAAGAAAGCATCTATTCCTTTCGATAAAAATAGAAATGGCTTTGTACTTGGAGAAGGTGCAGGGGTGTTAGTAATGGAAACATTAGAACATGCCCAAAAAAGAGGTGCTAAAATTTTAGCAGAAATCGTAGGATATGGTGCAACAGGAGATGCTTATCATATTACTAAACCTTCAGAAGGTGGAGAAGGTGCAGCAAGAGCCATGAAAATAGCTTTAGAAGAAGCAGAAATTATGCCAGAAGCGATTGATTACATTAATGCTCATGGTACAAGCACTTACTTTAATGATCTTAATGAAACAATGGCAATTCAAAGTGTATTTGGAGAAGCAACTAAAGTAGCTATTAGCTCAACTAAGTCAATGACAGGACATCTTTTAGGGGCAGCTGGAGCGATTGAAGCAATTGCTATTGTTAAAGCAGTAGAAGAAGATTTTATCCCACCAACTATTGGGTATGAAACACCAGATGAAGCCTGCTCTTTAGATTATGTGCCTAATGTAGGAAGAAGCCAAAAAGTAAATTATGCTTTAAGCAATTCTTTAGGTTTCGGTGGTCATAATGCTACAATCATTATGAAGAAATGGGAGGAAGCTTAAATGGAGATAGAGGCAATTAAAGAACTGATTACTGCTTTTAAAGAAGCTGATCTCACAAGCCTTTCCTTAAAGTGCGATGACTTTGAAGTAAAACTTGGCAAAGAGGTTACAGTAAACCCAGTAAGCGTAGCTTATGAACCTACTGTTATGGCACCCAGGGTAATCAATGAGACGCATATAGATACAACAGAAACGATGCAGAAAAGTCAAACAGATAGTGAAAGTTTGGTGACTAATAAATATATCAAATCTCCAATTGTAGGAACTTTCTATAGTGCTAGCAGTCCAGATGCTAAACCTTTTGTAACAATAGGGGACAAGGTGAAAAAAGGAGATGTCGTTTGTATTTTAGAAGCAATGAAGCTTATGAATGAAGTGGAAGCCGAAGAAGAAGGGGAAATTATAGAAATTCTCGTTCAAAATGAAGAAATGGTTGAATATGGCCAGCCACTTTTTAGATTAAAATAAGAGGTAAGAAGATGTGGACATTAAGTCCACTTTCTTGCTATCTAAAGTGAAATGGATAAAGTCAATCATTTAATGATGATTATTTATATAGTAGTAAGGAGACAGAGATGTTAAATACAAAGCAAATTATGGAGATTATTCCACATAGATATCCTTTCTTACTCGTAGATCAAGCAGAGATTACCGAAGAAGGAAAGGGTGCTATTGGCTATAAAAATGTAACAATTAATGAGCCTTTTTTTCAAGGACATTTTCCAGAAGAACCTGTTATGCCTGGTGTATTGATTATAGAAGCATTGGCTCAAGTAGGAGCACTTGCACTTTTATCACAAGAGGCTTTCAAAGGTAAAATTGCATATTTTGGTGGAATTAAGGAAGCTAAATTTAGAGGTAAAGTGACACCAGGTGACCGTTTAAAGCTTTGCTGTGAAATTATTAAGCAAAAAGGGCCAATGGGAATTGGGAAAGCAGTTGCCTATGTAGAAGAAACAAAGGTCTGTGAAGCTGAGCTTATTTTTGCAATTGGAAAGTAGGAGGTGAAAGAGGATGATCGAAAAAGTACTTGTAGCTAATCGGGGGGAAATTGCTGTAAGAATTATTAGAGCTTGTAGAGAAATGGACATAGAAACTGTTGCAGTTTATTCAACAGCTGATAAGGATGCCCTTCATGTGGAATTAGCAGATGAGGCAGTATGTATTGGAAGTCCTCTTCCTAAAAATAGTTACCTTAATATTGAGAATATAGTAAGTGCAGCAGTTTTAACAGGGTGTGATGCACTTCACCCAGGTTTTGGTTTTTTATCTGAGAATGCTAAGTTTGCAGATATTTGTGCAAGTTGCGGAATTAAGTTTATAGGACCAGATTCTAAGATGATTGAGATGATGGGGAATAAAGCAAAAGCTAGAGAGAAGATGATAGAATTTGGTGTACCAGTAGTACCAGGATCTGAGGGAAAGATAGAGCAAGTTGAAGATGCAATATTACTCTCAGAAGAGATAGGGTATCCAGTTATTTTAAAAGCAGCAGCTGGCGGTGGGGGCCGTGGGATGCGTATTGTTAGAAAACAAGAAGAGCTAGAAGAAGCTTTTATGTCGGCGAGTAGTGAAGCATTAAGTGCTTTTGGAGATGGGAGTATGTATTTAGAAAAATATATTGAAAAGCCAAGACATATAGAGTTTCAAATTCTTGGGGATGCTTTTGGGAATATCATTCATTTGGGGGAAAGAGATTGCTCTTTACAAAGAAGGCATCAAAAAGTTATGGAAGAGGCACCTTCACCTTTCTTAAGTGATAAATTAAGGGAGGAGATGGGAGAAGCAGCGATTAAGGCAGCACAGGCAGTTGGTTATAAAAATGCTGGAACCGTTGAATTTATTGTGGACAAAGAAGGAAGATTCTACTTTATTGAAATGAATACAAGAATTCAAGTAGAACATCCAGTTACAGAAATGATTACAGGGGTAGATTTAATTAAAGAGCAAATTCGTATTGCTAGTGGTAAGGCTTTAAGTCTAACCCAAGATGAAGTATGTATCAAAGGACATGCCATTGAATGCCGTGTTAATGCAGAAAATCCAGAGCAAGATTTTAGGCCTAGTGCAGGGACAATTAGTGAACTCTATTTACCAGGTGGTAGAGGAATTCGTGTGGACTCAGCACTTTATGAAGGTTATAAAGTCCCACCACAATATGACTCTATGTTAGCTAAAGTCATTGCTTATGGCAAGACGAGAGAAGAAGCAATTGCAGTCATGAAAAGAGCATTGACTGAAGTCAGTATAGGAGGTATTGAAACAAATATTTTCTTTCAATATCAGCTTTTAAATCAGTCAGAATTTATTGAAGGCAATTTTGATACAGGTTTTATAGAAAAAAACTTAGACAAGATCTTAGGAGGGGATTTAGATGAGGCTTAAGAGATTGTTAAAGAAGAAATATGCTGTAACAAGCAAAGAACCTAAAAGAAGTGAAGTTCCTGAGGGAATTTACATCAAGTGCCCAAGTTGTAAAAAGAGCATTTATCGATCTGATTTAAAAACGACTTTAGGTGTTTGTACACATTGTGGTTATTATTATCCACTTTCTGCAAAAGCAAGACTGAGCTTTCTTGTGGATAAAAATAGCTTTGAAGAACTTGATAAAGATTTATTTGGTAGTAACCCATTAGGATTTGAGGGATATGAAGAAAAGCTAAGTAAATATCAAGAAAAAACGCAGCAAAAAGAAGCCGTTGTAACAGGGAAAGCCAAGATTGTGGGTCAAGATGTGATGATTGCAATTATGGATTCTAGTTTTATGATGGGAAGTATGGGTTCAGTAGTTGGTGAAAAAGTAACAAGGGCTATTGAGATGGCTACTAAAGAGCAGCTTCCACTTATTATTTTTACGGCATCAGGTGGCGCAAGAATGCAAGAGGGAATTTTCTCTTTAATGCAAATGGCTAAAACAAGCGCAGCTCTTGCGAAACACCATGCCGCTGGACTTTTATATATTAGTATTTTAACTGACCCTACAACAGGTGGTGTAACGGCGAGTTTTGCAACATTAGGTGATATTATTTTAGCTGAACCAGGTGCTTTAATTGGTTTTGCTGGACCAAGGGTAATTGAGCAGACACTCAAAGAAAAACTACCAGAAGGTTTTCAAAGAGCTGAATTTTTATTAGAGAAAGGGCAAATTGATGCCATTGTAGAAAGAAAAGATTTAAAGCAAACCTTAGGAATGCTATTAGAGTTTCATCAAAAGGAGGCAAAGTAAATGGAGGGATTAAGAAACCGAGTAGATGCCATTTATGAGGCCATCACGAGATTAAAGAAACTAAGGCAGACGGATGAGATTGTAGAAGAAATTACACGTTTAGAAAAAGTAGCTGATAAATTAGAAAAAGATATTAGTTTGAAATTAGAACCTTGGGACAAAGTGCTTCTAGCAAGAAAAACAGAAAGACCAAGAGGAAGGTATTATATTCAGGCACTATGTGATCGATTTATAGAGTTTCATGGTGACCGAAGCTTTAGAGATGATCCTGCTATTGTAGGAGGAATTGGGGAAATTGATGGTAAAGTCGTGACAATTATTGCACAGAGTAAAGGGAATACGGCGAAAGAAAATATGAGTACCAATTTTGGAATGCCTCACCCAGAAGGATATCGCAAAGCACTTAGATTAATGAAACAAGCTGAAAAGTTTGGAAGACCCATTATTTGCTTAATGGATACACCAGGTGCTTATTGTGGGATAGGGGCTGAGGAGAGAGGGCAAGGAGAAGCAATTGCAAGAAATCTCTTTGAGATGTCTCAGCTTCGAGTACCAATTATTGCAGGGGTAATTGGTGAGGGAAGTAGTGGAGGTGCATTGGCTATAGGGGTGGCTGATAAAGTTTTCATGCAAGAGCATGCAGTTTACTCCATTTTATCACCAGAAGGTTTTGCAAGTATTTTATGGAAAGATTCATCACGTGCTAGGGAAGCGGCAGCTAAGATGAAGCTTACAGCCCAAGATTTATTAGATTATGGCATTATTGATGATATTATTTTGGAGCCCATTGGAGGAGCGCATCAAAAACCAGAACTAGCAGCAATAGAACTTAAAAAGTATTTATTAACTGCACTTTCTGAGCTTGAAAAGCAAAAGGCAGAAGAGTTAGTAGAAAATCGCTACAAACGATTTAGAAAATATGGTGAGTGGCAAGGATAAAAAAGAACCTAAGGAACAAATTTATGTTCCTTAGGTTCTTTTTTACAGTAAACTATAAAATTTAATAGAAATTGTACGATATATAATATATAATAAAATTATATTACATAATAGAAAATTTAAAATAAATTAAATACTTTATTTTGTTTTGTGTAACTTGTAAGGGGGAAAGGTTATGAATAATATACTTATAGGGGTTATAGGTGGTACTTATTGGGTAAATGAAGCAGCTACTAGTCAAGGGATAGGGCAAGAGAGAAATTTTACAGAACACTATCACAATAGAATTGAACAAATTAATCGTGTCCATAAAGTAAGTGAAGTATTTTCTTTAAGTGCACAAGAGCAAAATAAAGAACAAGAAAAAGAGAGAGAATTTTTTAGAACTGAGATGATGGATAATGGAAGTGGAGAACATTCTGTTGTAACTGTATCTAGTCCTCAAGGTTTTAGACAAATTCATTTAGATGGTATAACTGCAAAAGAAACAGAGCAGGTAATTAATCCAGTTAAAATACAAAATGCCTATTTTAGAAATAGATAAGTAGTAAAACTCCTTAGGTTACAAGAATTTGTAGCTTAGGGAGTTTTAGTATTTTTAAGCCATAATAACTTCTTTACGAAATTGCTTAGGTGAAATGTTTTTATAAGCCTTAAAAAGTTTGATGAAATAGCTAGTAGTATTAAAGCCCACAGCATTAGCGATTTCAGTAATATTCATGGCGGTGGAAATAAGTAATTTTTCTGCTTCAGTAATACGTATGTAATTAATATATTCGTTAAGACTCATACCTATTTGAGCATTAAAACTTCTAGAAAAGTAACTAGAACTCATGTTACAAAGCATCGCAAGCTTAGGAGCTACAAGAACTTCATCATAGTGAAGCTCAATATAGTTAAAGGCAGGTTGCAAACGACTTAGAAGATCAAGATTAGAATCTGAGGTGATAGAAAAATCAGAGCCATTATGATGAAAATAGCGCAGAAGCCAAAGAAAAATTCGCCCAATGTGATTTTTAATGGCTAATTCATAACCATAATTTTGGGTTTCAAATTCATCTAAAATATCATAAAGGAGTTCAGGAATAAAAGTAGCATCAATTTCTTCTTTTTTTATAATTTTTTGGTGTTTGGCAGTTTCTAAAATAAAGGGAAGAACATATTTAAGCTGTAAATAATTAGAGAACATACTATGATAAATAATTTCGGGCTCAAATCGTAAGACGATATATCGGCCACCATGAATAGAGAGGGAATCAATTTGATGAACCTCTCTAGAATTAATAATGACGAAGTCACCAGAAGAAAATCGGTGGCTTTTACCATTTAGGAACACTTCATAGTCACCTGAAATACCATATAGGATTTCAATGTAGCTGTGGTAGTGAGCAGGATAAACATTACCCTCGCCACTAACGTCTTGATAGTGACATAAGTAGTTATAAGAAATACCGTTAATGACTTCCTTTTTTTGTTCAGGATAATTCATAATGACCTCCCAATATGACAAAATATTTCTATTTTTGTATAGAAGAATTATATCATAGCATGATTCAATCTACTATAATAATTTTAGTGTTAATGATTTGGAGGGAGAAGCAGTGAATACAAATAAAATAGGCGTACCATTAGAAGGATTTAGTGAATTTTCAAGGAAGGTTGCTGCAGAAGGGGCTGTATTATTAAGAAATGAAGAGCAAGTTCTTCCTATCACATGTCAAGATAAGATTTCTATTTTTGGAAGGACACAAATTAATTATTATAGAAGTGGCACAGGCTCAGGTGGTAGTGTTAATGTGCTTTATACTACTAATATTTTGGATGGTCTTAGAAAAGATGAAACTGCCCATGTGAATGAGGAGTTGGCAGGCATTTATGAAGCATGGGTGCAAGAAAATCCATTTGATAATGGAGGGGGCGGCTGGGCAGCTGAGCCTTGGCATCAGAAAGAAATGCCTTTATCAGATGAGGTAGTAGAAAAGGCTAGCGCTCAATCTAATAAAGCAGTTGTACTAATTGGTCGTACAGCAGGAGAAGATCAAGATAATATGGACAAGGAAGGAAGCTATCTGCTTACCTTAGAGGAAAAAGAAATGCTTCAAAAGGTAACAAAGTACTTTGAGAAAGTAGTGGTTGTACTTAATGTATCCAATATTATAGATATGAGCTGGGCTTATGATGAAAGCTATGTACACCCCATTCAAGGGATTATCTATGTTTGGCAAGGAGGAATAGAAGGAGGATTTGCAGCAGCAGATGTATTAACTGGTAAGGTAACACCTAGTGGTAAGTTAACAGATACGATTGCTTATTCTATCAATGATTATCCTTCTACAGCCAATTATGGTGGTATGCTTAAAAATGATTATCAAGAAGATATTTATGTAGGCTATCGCTATTTTGAAACATTCTGCCCTGATAAGGTTCAATTTGAATTTGGATATGGTTTATCTTATACCCATTTTGAGATTTTAGCTAAAGAGGCTCAAATTGTTACGAAAGATGATGAGTCACATATTCAAGTGGAAGTTAATGTTCAAAATATCGGGACTCATTTTGCTGGAAAAGAAGTGATACAGGTCTACTATGAGGCGCCACAAGGGAAATTAGGTAAGCCAGCAAAAGTATTAGCAGGATTTGCTAAAACAAAATGTTTACAACCTGATGAAATGCAAACACTCATGATAAGTTTTCCAATAAGTCGTATGGCATCTTATGATGATAGCGGGGTAACAGGCTATTCATTAGCTTATGTTTTAGAGGCAGGCAACTATCAAATTTATGTAGGAAATAGCGTAAAAAATGTGAAACCCATTAAGGTTGAGGGAGAAGCTGCCTATAATGTAAAAGAACTTCAGGTTGTAGAACAATTAGAAGAAGCTTTAGCACCTACCAAAAGCTTTATGAGATTAAAACCAGGAGGGAAAGAGGCAAATGGTGTTTATCACATAACTTATGAAGAAGTGCCTACAAGAAAGAGCTTTTTAGCAAGTCGCATTCAGGAAAGATTGCCAGAAAGCTTTGAAATAACAGGAGATAAAGGATTTAAATTAAAAGATGTTTATGATAAGAAGGTAAGTATAGAAGACTTTGTTAAGCAATTTAATAAAGAGGAACTTGCAACCCTTGTTAGAGGAGAGGGAATGAGTAGTCCGCTTGTAACACCTGGAACGGCTTCAGCTTTCGGAGGTGTAAGTGATAAGCTACTAAGCTATGGCATACCTATTGCTTGTACAGCAGATGGACCTTCAGGAATTCGTATGGAAGGTGGGCTTAAAGCGACACAAATTCCTATAGGGACACTTCTTGCCGCTACTTGGGATATTGAGCTAATTGAGGCGCTTTATGAAATGGAAGGTCAAGAGCTATTAAGAAATCAAGTTGATCTTTTGTTAGGACCTGGCATGAATATAAGACGCAGTCCTTTAAATGGTCGTAACTTTGAATATTTTTCTGAAGATCCACTTATTACAGGTGCTTTTGCAGCAGCAGTTATAAAAGGAATTCGTAAAGGAGGTGCCCATGCGACTCTTAAGCATTTTGCGTGTAATAATCAAGAAAAAGAACGCTCTATGGTAGATGCAGTTGTTTCAGAACGTGCCCTAAGAGAAATTTATTTAAAAGGTTTTGAAATAGCAGTTAAAGAAGGCAATGCAAAAGCGGTCATGACCTCTTATAACCCAATTAATGGACATTGGGCAGCATCTAATTATGATTTAAATACAACCATTCTTCGTAAGGAGTGGGGCTTTAAAGGGATTGTCATGACAGACTGGTGGGCAAAAATGAATGATGTTGTTAAAGGCGGAACAGCAGATAGTAAATATACAAGTTTTATGGTACGAGCACAAAATGACCTTTATATGGTTGTGAATAACTACGGGGCAGAAATTAACTCAAATGATGATGACACAATAAAAGCATTAGAAGAAGGCACATTACAAGTAGGAGAACTTCAAAGGTGTGCAATGAATATTTGTGAGTTTTTAATGGAAGCACCTGTTTTCTTTAGAAAGCAAGAAATAGTAGATGAAGTAAATTGCTTTAAAGCCGTAGAAGAGCTTTCAGTAAGTAAGATACATGACTTAAGTACAAACGCGCAAATAGATGTTAGTGTATCAGAGCCAATAGGTATAAAAGTTACAAAATCAGGTGTTTATCGTTTGATTGTAAGCATCATGTCACCAGATACCAATCTCGCACAGTCAGCATGTAATATGAGTTTGAATAACGAATGGGTACTCACTATTCAAACAAGTGGTACAGATGGGAAATGGATTAGGCAAAAGCTTAATAAAATAGAGTTAGAAAAAGGCTTCTATGAGTTAAAATTGGATGTGGTTAAACCTAATATAGAAGTTAAGTGGATTGAGTTTAAAGAGGTTTAAGAAGAGAATAGATAGAAATCCCCTATTATTAAAAGAGGAAATCAATAATAGGGGATTTTTCTATGATTATTGCATTTCTTAATTTTGGCACCTTACGATAGCTAATTCCGTAACAATTATGTATTAGGTATTTTAATCCAATAAAAATTGAATTATAATAAAGTAGGTAAAAATAAAAATTAACCTGTCGAAAAAACTAGGAGGTTTAAGTAATGAGCAAAATTACTATTGATTACTCAAAAACTGGAGTAATGCCACATGAAGTTGCGTATTTCAAAGAACAAATTGCTATAGCGCATAAAATGTTACATGAAAAATCTGGAGCTGGTAACGATTTTTTAGGATGGATTGATTTACCAGTTGATTATGACAAAGACGAATTTGTGCGTATCCAAAAAGCAGCTGAAAAAATTCAAAAGGATTCAGACGTATTAGTTGTTATTGGAATTGGTGGTTCTTATCTTGGAGCTAGAGCATGTATTGATGCCCTTAGTCATACATTTTATAATGCACTTTCTAAAGAGAAACGTAAAACACCAGAAGTTTATTATGTAGGGAACAATATTTCTGGAACATACTTACAAGATCTTTTAGAATTATGTGAAGGTAAAGAAGTAAGCGTTAACGTGATTTCTAAGTCAGGAACAACAACAGAGCCTGCTATTGCTTTCCGTGTGTTCAAAAAATTCATGGAAGAAAAATATGGTAAAGAAGAAGCAAAAAGCCGTATTTTTGCAACAACAGATAAGGCAAGAGGTGCACTGCTCACTCTAGCACAAGAAGAGGGTTATGAAACATTTGTTATTCCAGATGATGTAGGTGGACGTTTCTCAGTACTTACAGCAGTAGGGCTTCTTCCAATTGCAGCTGCTGGTATTGATATTACAGAACTTATGAAAGGTGCAGCTGATGCAAGAGCTGAATATAGCAATGAAAATGTAGAAGAAAATGCTTGCTATCAATATGCTGCAGTGAGAAATGCACTTCTTAGAAAAGGTAAGACAACAGAAATTATTGTAAACTATGAACCATGTATGCAATACTTTGGTGAATGGTGGAAACAATTATATGGTGAAAGTGAAGGAAAAGATGGTAAAGGTCTTTACCCATCTTCTGTTAACTTCTCTACAGATCTTCATTCATTAGGACAATATATTCAAGATGGTCAAAGATTTTTATTTGAAACAGTTATTAATATAGAAAGACCTAGAAAAGATGTGACACTTCAAGAAGAGGACTCTAATTTAGATGGTCTTAACTATTTAGCTGGACAAACAATGGATTTTGTAAACAAGAAAGCATATGAAGGAACAATTCTTGCACATGTAGATGGTGGGGTACCAAATATGGTGATTAATATGCCAGCTATTGATGCATACCATATGGGACAACTTATTTACTTCTTTGAAAAAGCATGTGGCGTAAGTGGTTACTTATTAGGAGTGAATCCATTCGACCAACCAGGTGTAGAAGAGTATAAGAAAAATATGTTCGCTTTATTAGGTAAAAAAGGCTTTGAAACACTTAGAGAAGCTTTAATTGCTAGACTTCAAAAATAATCTAAGTATAGATAAGTTAGTTTGGATAAAAAGTAGCCATAATATAAAATGGCTGCTTTTTTTATAGAAAACTTTAAGCAGAATTTGCTATAATAGGAAATATTCAAAGTGATGAAAGACATGACTAAAATAGTTAAACCAATCAGTCATATTAATTAGAATATAAAAGAAGCCTTATAGACAAAATGGATAATAATGATAGGTAAGGGGGTTTTGAAGATGGATGGTGAACAAAGGAGAGCTGCAATTATTAAGTTACTAAGGGGTAAAGATAAGCCAATTAGTGGAACTGATTTAGCTCAGCTTTATCAAGTAAGTAGACAAGCGATTGTTCAAGACATTGCCTTGCTACGTGCCTCTGGTTATGATCTTTTAGCAACAGCAAGAGGATATATTTTAAATGAAGAAACAGAAGTGATGGTAAAACGCGTTTTTCTAGTAAAGCATACAGAAGAGCAAATGGAGGAAGAGTTAAATAGTATTATAGATAATGGGGGAAGAGTAAGAGATGTAATGATTATGCATCCTATCTATGGAGAATTGGTAGGAGATTTAATGCTAAAAACAAGAAGAGAAATCAAAGAGTTTGTTAAAAAATTACAAGAAACGAATGCTAACCAATTATTAAAGCTAACAGATGGGACGCATATGCATAATATAGAAGCAAGTTCTGAAGAAGAATTAGATATGATTGAGCAAGAACTAAGAGAAAAAGGTTTTCTTATAAGTTGACCAATAGAATCAATAAGAATAAGTAAAGAAAAAGCGAGTGAACTAGGAGATAAGGTCTAGCACTTGCTTTTTGTTTGTTAAGGAGAGTATAGAGTAATGATGAGCAGGCAAAGAGGTGGATGAATTAATAGGTATAAATTAAACAGTTCATATTGACTACTGACATGACAGATGCTATATTAGTGTAAAGTATTGAATGGGGGAATTTTCATGGGAAATCAGAAAATATGGCGTACATATGGTAAGAAATTTATAAATAGGTATTTAATTGATGGATTAAGTGGAATGGCATTAGGACTATTTTCGACTTTGCTTATTGGAACGATATTAAAGCAGATGGGAAGTTTTTTTGAAGACTTGTGGATTGGAAAACTACTTATTACGTTAGGTCAGTTAGGGACAGTCATGACAGGAGTAGGCATTGCTGTAGGAGTAGCGCATCAACTTAAGGCAAGTAAATTAGTCTTATATTCAAGTATTGTTAATGGTTTAGTGGGTGCTTATAGTGCAAATCTTGTGTCTGGAGCAATAGTTACAGAAAGTGGAATTTTATTAAATGGGCCTGGAGATCCTTTAGGAGCTTTTGTTTCAGCAGTAGTTGGGATAGAAGTAGGGAGATTAGTAGCTGGAAAAACGAAGTTAGATATGTTATTGGCTCCAGCCGTTACAATTATTTCAGGAAGTACCCTCTCTTATTTAGTAGGTCCATTGTTGTCACATCTTACTACTTTATTAAGTGAGTTTATTAAGGCAGCAGTGACATTACAACCCTTCTTAATGGGAATGTTTGTATCCGTTGCAATGGGAATTTTCTTAACACTACCTATTTCGTCAGCAGCTATTGGCGTGATTTTAAACCTATCTGGAATAGCAGGCGGGGCAGCTACAGCAGGATGTTGCGCACAAATGATAGGGTTTGCAATTATGAGCTATAGAGAAAATAGGATGAATGGACTAGTAGCACAAGGTTTAGGTACTTCTATGCTACAAATGCCTAACATTATTAAAAATCCAAAGATTTGGATTCCACCTATTTTGGCAAGTGCCATTACAGGGCCAATTGCTTCTGTTGTTTTTCAATTAGAAAATGTAGCAACTGGTTCAGGGATGGGAACTGCTGGGTTAGTCGGCCCCCTTTTAATGTGGCAAACAATGATGAGTCAAGGGGCCAATCCAAGTGTACTTTTCTTAGAAATTTTATTAGTTTGTTTTGTGTTACCAGGTATACTTACTTGGGGGGGTGCAGAAGTATTACGTAAGATGAATTGGATTAAAGCAAATGACTTGCAGCTTGAACTTTAATCATTAGAGCTAAAAATTTAAATTATATATTAAGATAAATGAGTGTAATATCTCCAGAGGCAATACTTCATACCAGAAGCAATGGTGTCTGCCATTTTCATAACAAGAGCTAATCTGGTATTTTGAAGTACAACCATATTCATTAGGCTACTAAAATTAACGATGCCAGTGATATGGATATGGCCTACTGGAGGTAATTCTTTTTTGACACCAGCACCAGGTTTAATAGCACCCTCTCCAAGGGATAAACAACCTACATTTTGCTGTGCGCCTAAGCAAGCATCAATAGCAAGAACGAGGGCATCAGGATGATGTTTTACAATTTTACCTAAAGTTTTTTCTAAATTCTTGGCATGGACAGGCTCATCTAAAGTACCATATAAAGTAACTTGTTCATAGGTAAGAGACTTTAGTTTATAACCAACTAAAGGGCCTAGGCTATCTCCAGTTGCACGGTCAGTACCAATGCATACAATGACTAATTTGTGATTGTGAAGAGGGAGATAAGTTGAAAAATAACGATACAGTTCCTCACAAAATGGATTTAAATGATTGCTTTCATTTACATTAATATAAATTGGAGAGGTACTTGATTCAAGATTCATTTTTTCACCACCTTTTTAAGTATGTATTATAAGTCTTCCATTTTTTTGCCTATTTATTTACATTAATCAGGAAAAAGTATTTACAATTAATGGTAAAAGTGGAAAAGTGTCAGATTTGATAAATAAAAAAAAATAATCTCTCGACAGTAAAGATTAAAATATTAACTTTGTCTATAGTATGCTAGAAAAAATGGATAAAATTGGAAGGGGTTAAACAAATGGGAAAAGTAAGCTATAGGCCAAAAAGAAACCAAGGTAGACAAGAGGTTAAAAAACAATATAATTCAAAAAAAGTTATTAATGAGACTTTAGCAGAAGAAAAAATGGAAGATTATGAAGGAATACAAGTAAAAGAAAAAATTTCAGTTACACCTAATCACCGTAATAAAAAGAATACTGAGCAATTAGAAAGTATTAAGGTAGTAGGTGATATGGATTGTACCTATCATATTTATGTTGAAGATTATGTGTATACATATATTTATCAGCTTGCTGCGTCAGATTTAGCAAAAGAAAGTTCTGCAATCTTAATTGGGGAGATTTATAGTGATAGTAAAGAAGCCATTATTAGAGGGGTTATACCTGTTAATATGGATAAACTTTCTGATGAGGCAGAATGGATTGATATTAAAGTGGCAGAAGAAGCTGAAGCTCAAAGAAAGAACTACTTCAAAGATCAAGATATTATTGGATGGATGCATATGCAACCTGGCTATGGAACGATGCTCACTATGAAAGAATTACGAGAGCATCAAAATGTCTTTGAAGGGGATGGAACCCTTTGTATGTTAGTTGATGCAATCAATAAAATAGAAACCGTTTATGTCTATGAGGATGAAGAATTAAAGGAACAAAGTGGCTATTGTATGTATTATGAAAGAAATGAAGAGATGCAGCAATATATGTTAGAACATCCTTTCTCTACAGGAACGAAAGAAGAAATGAAGGATACAGTAGTGAACCAGTTTAGAGAAATTGGAAAAATGAGAAAAGCTGAATATACTCAAAGAAAGAATTTAAACCTAACAGTTATTGCATCTAGTATTATTTTAATTGCTTTGACAGCTGTTATTGTTAAAATGAATGAAGGTAGAGGATATAATGAAAAGTCTCAGGTGGCTAATTCCACTTCAATTTTCTCAGAAGATTTGGTGCAAACTGAACCCATTAGTTCCGAGCCATTATTAAGTGAAGACTTAAGTCCCAATAATGTAGAGGTGGTAGGAGAGGAACAAGCATTAGTAGAGAGTCAAAATACTAAGGAGCAATTACCTACAGATATAAGTGGTCAAGAAATAGAAAAGATTCAGGCTGTGGTACCAGAGGAGAATGATACCCCCCTAATAGAGCAGAATAAAGAGGAAGTAGAAGAAAGTGTGGAAACTGAGGAGAAAGTATCAGAGGATTATACAACTTATGTTGTTCAAAAAGGGGATACATTAGCAGATATTTGTTATAAAGAATATGGTAATGCAAAACGTTCATTAGAAGTGGCTCAGTATAATGGGCTCACAGATACCAATCAAATTTATGTGGGACAAGAATTAAAAATGCCTAAATAAAAATAACTAAAAATATCAAATTTTACAGACAAATAACATAAAAAGAGTGTATGATAGATAAGTAGGGTATATTTTTATTAGGAGGTATAAATGTGGAAAGAATCCCGCTTAAATGTTTATTTGTATCAAGTGAAGTAGCACCATATGCAAAAACAGGTGGACTTGCAGATGTGATTGGTGCACTTCCTAAGAAGCTTCGAGAACACGAAATAGATGCACGTGTGGTAATGCCATATTATAGTAAGATAGAGAATCAGTTTTTTCAGCATGACAGCCATTTCTTGGTAAGTTATGATGTGTATCTTGGATGGCGTGTTCAAGGCGTAGGAGTTTATTATGATGATACCATTCTACCTACTTATTTTTTAAAAAATGATACTTATTTTTCTAGGCCAGAACTATATGGTTATCAAGATGATTATGAAAGATTTGCTTTCTTTTGCAAAGGGGTATTAGAGATGCTTCGCCATATTGATTTCATGCCAGATATTATTCATTGTAATGATTGGCAGACGGGGCCTTTATGCTTACTTTTAAAAGAGTGTTATAGCAAAGATAGGTTTTTCTCTAAAATTAAGACAGTTTATACCATACATAACATGAAATATCAAGGGCTATTTGGCATAGAGGCACTCGATGTGCTGGAACTAAGTAATGACTACATGACACCTGAAAAGATAGAATATCATGGGGCAGTAAGTTATATGAAAGCAGGGTTATTATATTCCGATAAAATAACAACCGTTAGCCCAACTTATGCGGAGGAAATTAAAACTTATGAATATGGGTGTGGATTAGATAGATTGCTAGGAGAAAAATTATATTATAAAATTGAGGGGATTCTTAATGGGATTGACTATGAGTTATATAATCCACAAACAGACCCACACATCTATAAAAATTATACGATTCATTCTTTACAAGGAAAGAAGGAGAATAAAAAACTATTTCAAAAGGAATATGGTTTAGAAGAACGAGATTGTATGATGATTGGAGTAGTTTCTAGAATAACAGATCAAAAAGGCTTTGATTTAATGAAGGCTGCTATTGATGGGATATGGATTATGGACAAAATAATGAAGCTAGATATACAATTTGTTATTTTGGGAACTGGGGAAAAAGAATATGAGGATATGTTTAAACATTTTGCTTACAAGTATCCCAACCGTGTTAGAGTCTTTTTGACATTTAATGAACCACTGGCCCAGAAAATTTATGCATCAAGTGATGTCTTTCTTATGCCCTCTTTATTTGAACCCTGTGGATTAGGACAATTGATTGCCATGCGTTATGGAACTGTGCCAATTGTAAGAAAAACAGGGGGGCTTAAGGATACCGTGCTTCATTATAATAAAAAGACAAAAGAGGGAACAGGATTTGAGTTTGAGGAGTGTTCAGGTTTTTGGATGTATAAGAAAGTAGAAGAAGCCTATACATACTATAAAGAAGAACCCCAGCATTTTAATCAGATGCAACTAAATGGGATGAAAAAAGGTTTTTCATGGGATGACGCTGCCAAAAAATATATAGAACTTTATGAAGCTATGTTGTAAAGAGGGGCTGTTGCATTAAGCAATGGCCTTCTTTTTCGTAAATCATACTTTGAAATATAGTAAGGGTATTGTATGATTAGATAGAACCTGGTGTAATTTGAGGAGGCAGTAAAATGGAATCGCATTCAAATAAGAAAGAACACAAGTGGACGAATATCATATTGATTATACTTACTTTGACAATTATGGGCTATGTAGCTTATGTAAAAGGTATACTCCCCATTGGGCTAACTAGGCTAGTAGAATTAGAAGAGACAATGGAGATTGTTACATTGGATATAAAAGAGAAATATGATATTGGCTTAAATGGAAAGCAAATTTATCAGATTACCAGAAATGGTATTACAGCCTATAGTTTGGAAGGGGATGAAGTATGGTCAGACACATTTAGTATGAATAACTTTGTAACCATGCAAAGAGAACCTTATATAGCAGTAGGGAGTAGGAAAGGAAAAAATGTAATTTTATTTAACGAAAAAGGAAGGCAGGCTGAAGTGAAAACTACTTATCCGATTGTTTATTTTTCAGTTAATGAATCAGGCGGATTAGTAACGATAGAAAATGATAATAATGCCTATATTGTAACAGCATATGATGCACAGGGGAAGTGGCTATGTACAAGAAAAAGTTTTGTAAGTACAGATGGCTATCCAACTGTGGCAGAATTATCCCCTGATAATAGTCAATTAATCATCAGTTATTTAAGTGTAGATGAACCACAGGTTGTATCTAGAATTGTTGCAATGGATGTAAGAGATTCTGAAAGTCAAAATAAAGATAATGTAAAGTATGGATATAAGCAAACGAATAACTTAATTTATGATATCGAATTTATCAATCAGGAAACTTGGGTAAGTATTGGGGATAAGGCGATAGATTGGTATGATATTGAAGGAAGGCAGATTCATACACAAACAAATTTATCACTTGTTTTTGTACCCTACTTAACTCAGTTAAGTCGATATGGAACTGGATATTTACCAGTCATAATAACTGAGAAACCTACACAAAACATTGTACATAGGCAAGATCAGCTCATTTACTTTGATTATAAAGGGGAGCAGACTTTTAGTTTGAATATAGAAAGTGGTGTGAGTTCAGTCTATGCAGATGAAAATGGAGTAACCATTCAGTTAGATAATGTATTTAGGGGTTATAATAAATTAGGTAATCCATTTTTTGAATATACAGCGACAACTGATGTGAGTAAAGTAATCTATAAGCCGAGTTTAAGAAAAGGGATTGCTGTTAATAAAGAAAAAGTTCTATTATTAACACCTAAAAAGGAGAAGAACTAATATGATAGATATAATCATCCTTTTAATATTAATTGGATTTGCAATGATAGGATATAAAAGAGGGCTAATTCAATCACTCATTACATTATGTAGCTCAGTAGTTGCATTAGTGTTATCTTTTATGGGATATCCTATTTTAAATATGGTTTTAAAAAGAAGCCCTTTATATAGTAGTATTTATACAGGGGTTCTTACAAAAGTAGAAAGTATTGACTTTGGTAAAGGCATACAAACCCAAGGAGATGCTATTGTAAGTAAAATAACATGGCTACCAGAGTTTGTGACTGAACAAATTAAAAATAATAATAATACAGCTATGTATGAATTTTTAGGGGTTAGCAATATACAACAATATGTTAGCACTTATGTAACCAATATGATTATTAGTTTAAGTGCTATTCTATTAACTTGGTTTCTATTAAAGATTATTTTGGTGGTAGTATTAAGAGTAATTGGGGGAATCATTGAACATTTACCTATTATATCTAGCTTCAATCGAGGTGGAGGGTTTCTTTTTGGATTAATAAAAGGACTATTTACTTTATCTGTAATAGGACTGGTTATACCTTTAGTAATTACGTTACCTGTCTTTCAAGAGTGGGCACAAGTTATAGAAACAAGTGTTATAACAAAATGGTTATATGAGAATAATCTTATTTTATTAGCCTATCATTATTTCGTAATATAATACTAGAGAACAATTAACCAACATTTGCCCATAGTAATGTTGGTTAATTTATTAAAATAAAAATAAAAAGGTGGTTGACAGCTATTAAGTGATATGATAATATAATACCTGTCGCTAAGAGTGACAAGCAATGAACTTTGAAAACAAAATAGTAACCATAAAACCAGTCGATTCATTTGAAGGACATTAAGTCCGAATTAACAGACAAACTTTTTTGATGAGAGTTTGATCCTGGCTCAGGATGAACGCTGGCGGCGTGCTTAACACATGCAAGTCGAACGAATTTTAAGGAGCTTGCTCCTTAAAGTTAGTGGCGGACGGGTGAGTAACG
>JARKVN010000083.1 GCA_029851645.1 Cellulosilyticum sp.
AAGCACTTACTATGTCAGTTGTTAAAGAACTTATAACGCAAGGTAAATCTGTAACTAATGAAGATGTTGCTAAAATATGTGAAGAAATTTATCGTCATGTGGATCAGACTAAGGATAATAAACAGTATGATGAGCTTCTTGCAATGATTGATAATCTTCCTAAGTTTGGAAATGACATAGATGAAGTAGATTTATTTGCTAGAGAGGTTGCTTATACTTACACTAAACCATTAGAAAAATTCAAAAATCCTAGAGGGGGACAATATCAAGCAGGGCTTTATCCCGTTTCTGCAAATGTACCTCTTGGAAAACAAACAGGGGCAACCCCAGATGGCAGATTAAAAGGGAAACCAGTAGCAGATGGTGTATCACCAACAGCTGGTAAGGATACTCATGGACCAACAGCTACAGCTAATTCAGTTGCAAAATTAGATCACTATATTGCTTCCAATGGAACGTTATTTAACCAGAAATTCCACCCATCTGCCTTAAAAGGTCGTGAGGGGCTTGAGAAGTTTGTTGCACTTATTAGAACTTACTTTGAGCAAAAAGGAAGTCATATTCAATTTAATGTTGTCAATAGGGAAACATTGCTAGATGCTCAGCTTCATCCAGAAAATTATAAGAATCTCGTGGTACGTGTGGCAGGATATAGTGCGTTATTTACAACTTTATCCAGATCTTTACAAGATGATATTATTAACCGAACGGAACAAGGTTTTTAAGGAGACATAAAATAAGTGATAGCCTTTAGTGGAGGGAAATAATGATGGATGATTTAAAAGTAAGGGGGAGAATTTTTGATATTCAAAGATACTCTGTGCATGATGGGCCAGGAATTCGAACCGTTGTTTTCTTAAAAGGATGCCCTTTAAGGTGCAAATGGTGCTGTAATCCAGAATCTCAAAGCTATGATATACAACTCATGAAAGTTGCTGGCAAAGATAAGTTAATAGGTAGAGATGTTACAGTAGAAGAGGTATTAGATGAGGTTTTAAAAGATAGAAGTTATTATGTTAGGTCAAATGGTGGCATTACTTTATCAGGTGGAGAAGTTCTTTTTCAACCAGACTTTACGGCAGCACTTTTAAAGACATTTAAGGAGAATGGATTACATACAGCCATAGAATCAACAGCTTTTGCTAAGTTTAATACCATTCAGAGAATACTTCCCTATTTAGATTTATATCTCATGGATATAAAACATGTAGAAGATATAAAACATAAAGCCTACACAGGTCAGTCTAATCAAATGATTTTAGAGAATGCAAAGCGTATCGCAGATTCAGGTATGCATCTCATTATAAGAGTACCAGTGGTGCCAGGTTTTAATGACACCATAGAAGAGATTAGAGCCATTGCAAGATTTACTGAATCTCTTGGAACAGTACATGAACTGCATTTGCTCCCTTATCATAGGTTAGGGCAAGATAAATATGCAGGAATGGGCCGAGATTATGATTTAGAGGGAATAGAACCTTTAACAGAAGACTACATGCAAAAGTTATTAGATGTAGTAAAGAATACTTCCAAGCTTCAATGTCAAATTGGAGGTTAACAGCCACAGTCCTATTTAAGACTTAGTTATCTTAAATAGGACTGTCTATCAATGAGTAAAAGGTATAGGGAAGTAAAGAGGAAAGAAGGGAGTGTATGAATCTAATGGAGCCATTTAATGTTCAAGATAAAATGAGAATTATTCAAGAAATTGTTCCAGGTAAGCAGGTCACACTAGTACATATTATTGCTAATCCTGATGAGGTGCTGTATCAAAAATTAGGACTTGACTTAGTAGTTGATTATAAAAGGTCAGCTATCGGTATTGTCACAGTTACTCCAAGTGAAGCAGCTATTATTGCAGCGGATGTAGCGATGAAAACTTCAGGTATAGAAATAGGATTTGTAGATCGCGTTAGTGGAACACTTATTGTAACAGGTACAGTTTCAGAGGTAGAAGCTGCTACACAAGCAATTACGAGTTATTTATCAGAAAAGTTAAAGTTCACTGTATGTGAGGTTTCAAGAACATAAAAGTATAATAAAATAAAAAACAAATAAAAACAACATAATTCAAATATAAATATTGTTTTTTTTTGAATTGAAGTATATAATATGAATATAATAAAGAAAAACAAATTAAAAACAAAGCAAAGCCAATGCGAGAAAAGAAATATAAAAATTTATTGGGAGGAATAGGCGATGGCAATTAATGAATACGAAATCAAGAAAGAAATCTGTGAGATTGGAAGAAGGATTTACAATAAAGGAATGGTGGCAGCAAATGATGGAAACATCTCAGTAAAAATTTCAGATAATGAATTTCTTTGTACACCAACTGGCGTTAGTAAAGGTTTCATGACACCAGAATACATATGTAAAGTAGATGCACAAGGTAATGTCATTCAAGCAAATGGCGACTTCAAACCATCATCAGAAATCAAAATGCATATGAGAGTTTATGCTGAAAGACCAGATGTTCAATCAGTCGTGCATGCTCACCCAATGTATGCAACAAGCTTTGCAATTGCAGGTATTCCACTAACACAACCTATTATGCCAGAAGCGGTTATTTCACTTGGATGTGTACCAATTGCTGAATACGGAACACCATCAACCAATGAAATTCCAGATGCAGTTTCTAAATATTTACAATCCTATGATGCAGTATTACTTGAGAACCATGGTGCTTTAACATATGCAGATTCACTTTTAGCAGCTTATTTAAAAATGGAATCAGTTGAGTTCTATGCACAATTATTATTCCTTTCAAGACAATTAGGTGGACCAAAAGAACTATCTAAAGATCAAGTACAAAAGTTATATGAAATTCGTAGACAATTTGGTATGAAAGGTAAACATCCAGCAGACCTTTGTCCAAATGTACAATCTGATAAAGAAAGTTGCCATTCTTATAAAGGAAGCTGTGATCATGATACAACTTCAGAAGTATCAGGTGATATGATAGCAGAGATTACTAGAAGAGTAGTTGAACAACTTGGTAAATTAAGCTAATCCTTAAAAGGAGGCTAAGTAATGAAGCAAGAAGAACTCTCAAAGATTGTGTCTCAAGTCATTCAAACAGTGATACCACCTAAAATGACGCTTGAACTTGCAAAATACGTTACCAGTAAGATAGAACAAAAGGCAAGTGAAATGGGCATCAATGTAGTGATTGCTGTAAGTAATGAAGGTGCAAGGCCAGTAGCAGTTCATTGTATGGATGATGCCTTTATAGCAAGCTATGATGTTGCAGTGAATAAGGCATATACAGTAGTAGCGCTTAAAATGTCTACTAGTACATTAAAAGGGCTAAGCCAACCCAATCAAAGTTTGTATGGTATCCAATTTACTAATTCTGGACAGATTGTGATTTTTGGAGGAGGAGAACCCATCTGGTATGAAGGAAAGGTTATAGGTGGAATAGGCGTAAGTGGTGGCACGGAAGAACAAGATACACTTTTAGCAGCGTATGGAAAATCGATGTTGGAGGAGGCTTTAAAGTGTCAATCAGTGAAGAGAAAATAGAGAAGGTTGTAAGTAGGGTAGTAAGTCAAATCCTTTCACAAGCTAAGGTTAACGTACATAAGAAGCAACTTGGTATTTTTGAAGATATGAATGATGCAATCGATGCAGCTAAAAAAGCACAACGCGTTATGCAAAGAATGCCTTTAGATAGTAGAGAAGCCATCATAAGTAATATCAGAAAGAAAACTATAGCAAATGCAGAGCTCATGGCAAGAATGGGTGTAGAAGAAACAGGCATGGGAAATGTAGAGCATAAAATTCTAAAGCACCTCTTATTAGCAGAAAAAACTCCAGGAACAGAAGATATTACAACTACAGCATGGTCAGGAGATAGAGGATTAACTCTAATAGAAATGGGACCATTTGGTGTTATTGGCGCCATTACACCATGTACCAATCCTAGTGAAACAGTTCTTTGCAATAGCATTGGAATGATTGCAGGAGGCAATACAGTTGTATTTAACCCTCACCCAGCAGCAAGTAAAGTTTCTCAGTTTGCAGTAAGCTTAGTTAATGAAGCTTCTATTGAAGCAGGTGGGCCAGAGAATGTTGCTGTTACTGTCAATAAACCAACTATGGAAACAAGCGATATCATGTTAAAGCATAAAGATATTCATCTTATTGCAGCTACTGGTGGACCTGGAGTAGTAACAACTGTTTTATCTTCAGGAAAAAGAGGGATTGGTGCTGGGGCAGGTAATCCACCTGTTCTAGTAGATGAAACAGCCGATATTGAAAAAGCAGCAGCAGACATTGTGAATGGTTGTACTTTTGATAACAATCTACCTTGTATTGCAGAAAAGGAAATAGTAGCAGTTGAAAGTATTGTAGATGAACTTACATATTACTTAAAGGAAAATGGGTGTTATGTGATTTCAAAAGAAGAACAGGATAAACTGATAAAAGTTGTTCTTACGCCTAAAGGACTTAATCGCAAGTGTGTAGGAAGAGATGCAATTACTCTATTAAACATGATCGGAGTTAATCCACCACCAACGACACGTTGTATCATTTTCGAAGGGGAGAAGGAGCATCCCCTTATTACAGAAGAACTCATGATGCCTATTTTGGGTATTGTAAGAGCGAAAGATTTTGATGATGCGATTAAAAAAGCAGTTTGGCTTGAACATGGGAACAAACATTCTGCACATATTCATTCAAAGAATGTAGATCATTTAACGCGTTTCGGGCAAGCCATTGATACAGCCATTTATGTTAAGAATGCACCATCTTATGCAGCACTTGGTTTTGGTGGAGAAGGCTTTTGTACCTTTACTATTGCAAGTCGTACAGGAGAAGGGCTGACTTCAGCAAGTACTTTCACAAAGAAAAGACGCTGTGTCATTGCAGATAGTTTTAGTATTAGATAGAACGTCATATCAATAGAATATTTAGGTGAGAAATTTAGTGAGGAGGGAAAAGGATGGTTGACAATACACAAGCTGTAGAAGAGATAGTAAAAAAGATTTTACAAGAAATGAAAGGAAATCATTCTGGTGAGAGCAATGCGGTAGCAAGGAAGGGAGAAATTCCTAAAACAGCAAGAGCAGCAATGCTTACAGCTCTAGAAAAATATGAAATTAAAGAATTCCCTATTCCAGAACTTGGTGATGATGATATTCTTGTAAAAGTTGAAGGCTGTGGTATTTGCGGTACAGATGCTCATGAATTTAAAAGAGATCCATTTGGACTGATTCCTTTAGTGCTTGGACACGAGGGGACAGGTGAAATCGTTAAAATGGGTAAAAATGTTAAGAAAGATAGTGCAGGAAAAGACTTAAAAGTAGGCGATAAAGTTGTTTCTTGTATGATTTTTAAAGATAACCCAGACATTACAATGTTTGATTTAAACAAACAAAATGTAGGGGGAGCAGATGTATACGGGCTTCTTCCAGATGATGACATTCATTTGAATGGATGGTTTGCAGATTATATTGTCATTAGAGGTGGTTCTACAATCTTTAATGTAAGCGACCTTGACCTTGATTCTAGAATTCTAATTGAACCATGTGCTGTTTTAATTCATGCAGTGGAAAGAGCTAAAACAACAGGGATTTTAAGGTTTAATAGCAGGGTAGTTGTACAAGGCTGTGGACCAATTGGGCTAATTTGTATTGCAGTACTTAGGACAATGGGAATTGAAAACATTGTAGCAGTTGATGGAGAAGAAAAACGCCTTGAATTTGCTAAAAGATTAGGGGCTACAAAGTCTGTTAACTTCAAAGAGCACAAAGGTGTTGAAGCACTTGCAAAAGCAGTTGAAGATAGTTTGGATGGACATTTAGCAGATTTTGCTTTCCAATGTACAGGTTCACCAATTGCTCATGCTAATATTTATAAATTCATCAGAAATGGTGGCGGCTTATGTGAGCTTGGTTTCTTCATTAATGGTGGAGATGCAACCATTAATCCTCACTTTGACCTTTGTGCAAAAGAAATTACTGTGGTTGGCTCTTGGGTGTATACATTAAGAGATTATGCAACTACTTTTGACTTCTTAAAGAGAGCCAAAGGAATAGGACTTCCCATTCACGAACTCATTACTCATAAATTCCCTCTTGAACAAATCAATGAAGGACACATCACTAATCTCAAGATGGAAGGCTTAAAGATTGCAATTGTGAATCCATAAGAGAAAAAGGTGGTAAGTTATGTCAAGTGCAGTAGGGATGATAGAAGTTTTTGGTCTAGTTGCAGCCTTTGTTGCAGGAGATGCAGGATGCAAGGCAGCTCATGTGACCATTGAAGCTTTTGATAAAAATAAACCAGCAAATGCCGATGCACTTCCAGTACCACTCATTGTAATGGTAAAGTTCAGAGGAAGCATCGAAGATGTAACCGCAGCAGTAGAAGCAGCAGAGAGAGCAGCTAATGAGCTGACTGGAGTTATATCGAAACATATTATTGCTAGACCTGAAACAGGAACGGAGAAAATGTTAAGGTTAAGTGGATTAGATAAGAGCTAATCGACTTGGATAAGGATAAAAAATAAATAAAACTAGGAGGAAATAAACATGGCACAAGAAGCATTAGGAATGATTGAAACAAGAGGTTTAGTAGCAGCAGTAGAGGCAGCAGATGCAATGGCTAAAGCAGCAGAAGTAACACTTATTGGAACAGAAAAAATTGGTTCAGGCCTTGTATCAGTAATGGTAAGAGGAGATGTAGGTGCAGTAAAGGCAGCAACAGAAGTTGGTGCACAAGCAGCAGCTAGACTTGGTGAAGTCGTCGCAACACATGTGATTCCAAGACCACATACAGATGTAGAAAAAATCCTTCCTACTGCATAGCTTGGACATCAATCTAAGGGAAAAGGGAAAGTGGTATAGATGAAGTCATTAGGATTCATAGAAATTCAAAGTGTAACCGCCGCACTGGAAGCCATTGATGTAATGTGCAAGAGCGCGGATGTTGAACTTGTTACTTGGGAAAGAAAATGGGGGGGCAGATTGGTAACTGTTATTGTACAAGGTGATGTGGCGGCAGTAAGTGAAGCGATAGAGGCAGCGACAGCACATCCACTTCGTAAACCAGTTGTAAAAGCTGTTATCCCAAGTCCCCATGAGGAAACAGTAAGAATGGTTAACCTTAGTGCAAGTAAACTCAAAAAGTAGGGGATGAAGAAGATGTCTGATATAGAACAAAATGAAAGTGGTAAAAAAAAGACAACAAAATCATCAGCAAAAAAACCTAAAAAAACAGCACCTTCTAAAGAAAAATCTTCTAATCCTGTTGTAGAGGAAAAGGTAGCTCTTGATATTAAAATTGAAGATGAAATCATTAATAAAAAAGAAAATGAAGTTTTAGATGATACAGTGAAAATCAAGGAGGAAAAGAGAATGGTACAACAAGCATTAGGAATGATTGAAACAAGAGGTTTAGTAGCAGCTATAGAGGCAGCAGATGCAATGCTTAAAGCAGCTAACGTTGAATTAGTAGGAACAGAAAAAATTGGTTCAGGACTCGTATCCATTATGGTAAGAGGAGATGTAGGGGCTGTAAAGGCTGCAGTAGAAGCAGGTCAAGCATCAGCTACAAGACTTGGTGAAATCGTAGCGACACATGTGATTCCAAGACCACATACAGATGTAGAAAAAATTCTTCCACAAGTAGGAAAATAAGAGTTATTGATAATAAGAAATCTAATACCACAACAGGATATAGAATATGCGTTTAGTTAAAAGATGCATATTCTATATCCTTATTAAGAAGGTGAAACTTTGGATAAAGAATATATGGAAAATATAACTCGAATGGTCATTGAAGCAATGAAACAAAATAATGCGTCTCAAATTTCTGAAAATAAGCAAGAAGGCTATAAAGTGCCAATTGGAGTTTCAGCAAGACATATTCATTTAACACAAGAACATGTGGAGATTTTGTTTGGAAAAGGTTACCTTCTTACTAAGAAGAAGGATTTAATGGGTGGACAATTTGCAGCCAATGAGATGGTAACGATTGTAGGTGCTAAGCTAAGAGCTATTGAAAATGTAAGAGTGCTAGGCCCAACAAGGAAGAAATCGCAAGTAGAGATTTCACAAACAGATACCTTTAAATTGGGGATTAAGGCACCTATTAGAGAATCAGGGAATGTAGCAAGTAGTGCACCTATTTGTATTGTAGGACCTAAAGGAAGTGTCTATCTTGAAGAGGGTTGTATTATTGCCAAAAGACATATTCATATGTCACCTAAAGATGCACTAGATGCTGGTGTAAAAGATGGAGATGAAGTATCAGTAAAAATTGATAATGAACGTTCGGTTATATTTAATCATGTGCAAATTCGTGTAGATGAAAGCTTTACACTAGAGATGCACATAGATACAGATGAAGCCAATGCTAGTTATGTTAAAACAGGTGATAGTGTAACGATTATAGCTTAAAATCCACTGACAAAGCCCAGAAGTAGGTGAAAAAATGATAGTAGGTAAAATAGTTGGCAGCATAATTGCAACTAGAAAAAATGAGAATTTAATAGGAAGTAAGTTTTTGATTGTGGAACCCATTCAGAGTATGAAAAAAAATGAGCATCATCTTGTGGCCGTTGATAATGTAGGTGCGGGAATTGGAGATGTTGTTCTTGTAGCACTAGGCAGTGCAGCAAGAATTGGTTGTAGTATGGAAAAATCTCCTATTGATGCGGCTATTGTCGGTATTGTTGATGATGGATCAGGACTGGAGTAGAGAGCTTATGAATATAGATGAATTAAAATTAATAATGAAAGAAAATGGTATAGTAGGGGCAGGTGGAGCTGGTTTCCCAAGTTATGCTAAGTTAGATAAAAGAGCAGATACGATTATCCTAAACTGTGCCGAATGTGAGCCTTTATTAAAGTTACATAGACAAGTAATTGAGAAATATGCTTATGAAATTATTACCACTTTAGATGAGATTGCAGAAATAATCGAAGCAAGAGAAGTGATTATTGCCATTAAGCCTTCCTATAAATCAGCTGTTGCACAAGTAGAAGGTGTGATTAAAACCATAACAACCAATCGTACAATCCGAATAGGGGCTTTACCAGAAGTTTATCCAGCTGGTGATGAAGTTGTAACGATTTATGAAACAACAGGAAAGGTGGTACCACCTGGAAGTATTCCTATTTCCATTGGGATTATCGTATTTAATGTAGAAACTATTTTAAACGTCTACAGAGCAATCCATGAGAAAGAGCCTGTAACTTATAAATACATTACGATTACAGGAGAAGTTAAAAATCCGGTTACATTAAAAGTCCCCATAGGTATTACAGTAGATGAATGTGTTAAAGCTGCTGGTGGGCTGACAATAGAAGACCCTGTCTATATTAACGGAGGGCCAATGACAGGAAGTATTGTAAATGGATATGATACCATTACTAAAACATCTAATGCTATTTTGGTTATGCCTCCGGACCAATATATTGTAAGAAAAAGACAAAGTAAAATTTCAATTGATATGAAACGTGCCATGGCATCTTGTTGTCAGTGTGAAATGTGTACTGATCTGTGTCCAAGAAATTTACTAGGGCATCCTATTAGACCTCATGCCTTTATGAGGGCAAGCACATCAGGAGCGACTAAAGAAGTGAACACATTTATGGAAACTTTCTACTGCTCACAATGTGGTTTATGTGAAATGTATGCCTGCTTCCAAGACTTATCACCTAAAACACTTATTGGAGAGTGTAAGGATGGTTTAAGAAAAAATGGAGTAAAGCCACCTAAAGAGGTGAAGCAAAAAGAAGTGAGCACAACTAGAGCGTATAGGGGTGTTTCTAAAGAACGATTAACAGCTAGGTTAGGACTTGAAAAATATGATGCGAAAGCACCTTTAGTAGAAGAATTAGTAGAAACAGATTTAGTAAAAATCTCAATGCGTCAACATATTGGCGCACCAGCAACACCTTGTGTCGCACAAGGCGACTCTATTGAATGTGGTAACGTGATTGCAGCAGTAAGTGCTGAAAGTTTAGGAGCCTCTATTCATGCGTCTATTAGTGGAACAGTATTGGATGTCAATAATGACTATGTTACAATTAGAAGAGGTTAAAATTAATGTAGAAAGAAGGGGGTAAAAAAATGAGTAAAGCAATTGGAATGGTTGAATACAAGACAGTCTCAAAGGGAATACAAGCAGCAGATCTCATTCTAAAAACAGCACAAGTTGAGCTTTTAGAAGCACAGACTGTGTGTCCTGGAAAATACATTGTCATTTTAACCGGTGACTTAAGTGCTGTAAAAGCTTCTATTGAAGCATCTAGAACAAAATTTGGAGAAGATCTTATTGATAGTTTTGTGCTAGGAAATCCACATGAAACCATTTTTTCTGCTATCTATGGTAGTTCTGACATAGAGGAGGTAAAAGCGCTAGGAATCGTAGAAACATTTTCAGCAGCCTCTATTATTGTTGCAGCAGATGAAGCGGCAAAGACTTCTATTGTTAATTTAATTGAGCTAAGAATTGCAAGAGGAATGTGTGGGAAATCTTATTTCTTACTTACAGGAGATGTGGCTGCAGTAGAAGCAGCAGTAGAAAAAGCGAAAAGAGCACTTGAGGAAACAGGTATGTTACTAGATGCATCAGTCATACCAAATCCAGATAAAAAGCTTTGGAAAAGCATCTTATAAAGCAAAAGAATAAACTTACACAAGGAGGCAGTAGAGATGTTAGCAATAGAAAGAAGAAATCAAATTCTCGCTAAGCTACAACAAGAAAGTAAAGTTGTTGTAAGCGATTTAAGTCAAAAATATAATGTAACTGAAGAAACCATAAGAAGGGATTTAGAAAAATTAGAGAAGCAAGGTTTTGCGAAGAAAACTTATGGGGGAGCAGTGCTAAATGAAAGTTTGCATGCGGAAGTGCCTTATAATGTTAGAAAGTTAACCAATACAGAGGCAAAAAAGAAAATTGCGGACTTGGTGGAGAATTTGGTGGAAGATGGTGACCGCATTATGTTAGATGCAAGTTCTACTGCCTTATTTATAGTTAAAAAATTAAAGTCTAAAAAGAATCTAACAATCATAACGAATTCTATTGAAATCATTATTGAATTAGTAGATAAACCAGGATTTACAGTCTTATCTACTGGGGGTACTTTAAAAGAAGGTGCACTTGCTCTTACAGGGTATCAAGCTGAAAAAATGATTAATTCTTTCCATGTAGATAAAGCTTTTATATCTTGTAAGGGAATAGATAAAACATGTGGGCTAACAGATTCTAATGAAATGGATGTTCAGATAAAAAAAGCGATGCTTGAGGCTGCAAAACAAAAGATTTTTATTGTTGACCAGTCTAAATTTGATAAAATTTCTTTTGTAAATATTGTTGGTCTTGATGAGATAGATATGATTATTACTGATAGTGAACCAAGTCAATCATGGAAACAGGTATTTAAACAGTCAGATGTTGAAGTTAAATATGAATAAAGGTTAGAATTTGGGGAGGTAGAGTTCCAGTGGTAAAATTCAAGATGGATACAGAAATATGCTTTGGTGAAGGGGCTTTAGATAAATTAGAAGAGCTAAAAGGACAAAGAGTAGCAATCATCACAGATCCATTTATGGCTACGACTAAGGCGATGGATGAAGTCAAAAAGAAATTAGCTACTTGTGAAGCAGTGAGTATATTTGATGAAGTCATGCCAGACCCTACAATAGAGCTTATTACAAAAGGACTAAAGTTCCTTATAAATGCCAAGGTAACTACCGTTGTCGCTATAGGAGGAGGATCATCTATTGATGCAGCTAAGGCAGTTGTACTTATGGCAAGGCAGACCCAGCCATCTTTAAATATAAAATTATTTGCTATTCCTACAACAAGTGGGACAGGTTCAGAGGTAACACAATTTGCTGTTATTTCTGATGCAGAAAAAGGTGTAAAATATCCACTTGTTGATGAAACTTTAAGACCAGATGTAGCGATATTAGAATCAACATTTGTAACAACTGTACCTCAAAAGATTACTGCCGATACAGGATTTGATGTGATTACTCACGCATTAGAAGCTTATGTTTCTATAAATGCTAATGATTTGAGTGATGCTTTAGCGGAGAAGGCACTTGAATTGGCTTTTGAATACTTACCTAAAGCATATGCAAATGGAGAAGATAGCATTGCAAGAGAGAAGATGCACAGTGCCTCTTGTCTAGCTGGAATTGCTTTTAGTAGTGCAAGTCTTGGTATTAATCATAGTATTGCCCATGGATTAGGTGCAAAGTTCCATATACCACATGGAAGAGCCAATGCATTACTTTTACCCCATGTTATTGAATTTAATGCAAATTTAAAAGAAAGCTTTGGAAAAGAGTACTCTACAGCAGCATTAAAATATGCCCATCTTGCTAATATTCTTAAAATCTCTCATGATGAAACGAGAAAAGCGGTTTTATCACTCATTGAAGAAATTAAATATATGCTAAAAATGACACAAATGCCACAAAGTCTAAAGGAAATAGGTATTAGCCAAGAATCGTATGAAGGATATAAAAAGGATTTAGTAGAGACCATATTAAATGATATATGCACGACTACAAATCCAAGAAAAGTATCTAAAGAAGATATTGAGTATATACTTAAAAATATCTTTGAGTAGCTGATAAATTAAAATAATAAAAATATAAGCGAGAATAAGGGGAAAAGCTCTTTAATCTCGCTTAATTTATGTTAAAATATTTTTAAATATCAAAAAATAACTTGCGAATCAGGAGAAATTAAGTACTATATCATAAAAGGAGAGGTGCAATATGTATAAAGTATTACTAGTAGAAGATGAAGTGCTTGTAAGAGAAGCTATTACAGAAAATATTGCATGGAATGAAATAGAATTACAACTACTGGCAGCTTGTAAAAATGGTAAAGAGGCTATTGAAATCATAGAAAAGGAAGTGCCAGATATTGTAATTACAGATATTTGTATGCCTTATGTAGATGGAATGCAATTAAGTAAATATATATATGAGAATTATCCTGAGACAAAGATTATTATTTTTAGTGGGTATGATGAATTCGATTATGCCAAACAAGCACTTCAATACAAAGTTGAAGAATATCTATTAAAACCTATAACAGCAACAGAACTTACCGAACTTCTTATTAATATAAAAAATAAAATAGATCGTCAAAGAAGAGAAAAGAATGATATGAGAAAAATGAGGGGTGTTTATTATAAACATCTCACCACGATTCGTTCTCAGATACTCAATGACTTAATATTAGGAAATAAGAAAGAAGAAGAATATAGAGATGAAATGAAAGAATCTGGGATAGAGTTAAGTAAAAAGTATTTTAAGGTAGTTGTTATTGAGACAAAGATGTGTTATGGTTCAAATTTTGCTACGGGAGATAACCATAACCAAAGTGCGCTACTCTCCTTTGCAATATACAATATTGTAAGTGAAATTATGAATGCCCAGTCTTTAGGAATAGCTTTTCAGTCAAAAGATAAAAGGACTGTTATTATTTTTGAATCTAATTTAAGCCAAGCATTTGAAAACGAAGTAAGAACTGTGTGTCAGCTCATTCAAGATGAAATTAAAAATTACCTACAGATTCATACGATTATAGGAATCGGAAAAGAAGTTGAAGCCCTTTCTAAAATATATTTATCTTATGAGGAAGCTTATGGACTGACACAGTATAGCTATTTATTTGGATATAACTTTATGATAAGCCAGAAAGAAGTGACTTTACTAAGAAAAGAAATAGATACATCTGATAATATAGAAGCCTTGCTATTACAAGTGAAAAAACAATCTGATGAAGGGGTTGAATTAGAACTAGATAGATTACTACAAGAAATTAAGAAGGCTTATTTAAGAAAAGAAGAAGTTTTTATTATCATGCAGAATATTATGATAGAAACGAAAGAAATCCTTAGGCTGACAGGAGTAGAGAAAAAGACCATAGAAGGAAATGATGAGAAGTGGCTTTATGCTTTTGAAAAAAAAGAAAATATTCAAGAGGCCTTTGAAGTCATGAATAAGTACTTAAGTTTTATAATGAAGCAAATTTATAAGCTTGGAGAAGATAATGGAAAAAAACAAAGCTTATTGGCATTAGATTACATAGAAAAAAATTATCAAAATAGTGAATTAACTCTTCAAATATTGTGTAAGTATCTTTCTATTAGCCCCAGCTATTTTAGTGCGGTTTTTAAAAAGGAAACAGGGGAAACCTTTGTAGAAGTTCTTACTAAGAAGCGAATGGAGGTTGCAAAAAATCTACTCAAATATACTTCTTTAAGAAACTATGAGATAGCAGAAAGAGTAGGATTTAGTGATTCGCACTATTTTAGCCAAACATTTAAGAAATATGTTGGAAAGACACCTAAGGAGTATGCAAAAGAAAGTAGGGATGTCTTATAAAAAAGATTTACTTTAAGAAGATTCAGCAGGAAATGGTAGTTGCTATGCTGATACTGTTAATTCCTATGAGCCTTATTATGGGATATTTATCAGTAAAATTTATTCATGAAACAACCCTGACAAACTCTATTAAATACATGCAGCAACTTACAGGACAGATTAATTATAATATTGATACTTATATTAAGTACATGGAAAATATATCCTCTATGCTTAAGAATAACTCAGATGTAAAGAGATTTTTAACTCTAGATATAACAGATGAAGAACAAGCACTAGCTAAAAATAGGGCTTTAGAGCAAATTAGAACGATACTAAAAGTTAGAGAAGATATTTGTAATATTGGTGTCATTGGAACGAATGGCAGATACATACTAAATAATGATGAGAAGATTAATCCCTATATTGATGTGAAAGAAAAATTCTGGTATAAGAGAGCGTTGGAGAAGAAAGATGGTTTTATGATTTCAAGTTCTCATGTACAAAATATTGCAGAGTATAAATATCCCTGGGTAGTGAGTTTAAGTAGTGCCATTACTGAAGAGGATAATAATATTGGCGTTTTATTAGTTGACCTTAATTATAAGGTGATTGATAACCTTTGTAAGGGCGTCCAGCTAGATGATAATAGTTATATTTTTCTAATTGATGAGAATGGAAGTTTAGTCTATCATCCTAATCAAAATCTGATTTACAGTGGGCTTAAAGTAGAGCGGATTAATGAGGTATTATCATGCAAGGAGAGTTTTTTCATAACACAAGTAGATGAGGAGGAATATTTATATACCATTGCTAAGTCTGAAACGACAGGTTGGAGAGCTGTAGGTGTGGTTAAGATGAAAGACTTACTGGTTTATAATATCCTAGCTAAAAATATGTACCTTATTGTAACAGCTATCATTGTTATCGTAGCCATTGCATTATCTATTCACCTTTCTAAAAGAATTACAAAACCTATAAGAGCTCTGGAAGATGCCATGAGAAAGTCAGAATTAGGAGAGTTTGAAGCTGCTGAAATAGAAATTTTAGAAACAAATGAAATAGGAAGACTTGGAAAAACCTTTAATATAATGAACAAAAAAATTCAACAGCTAATAGAGGAAAAAGTTCAAGATGAGAAATTAAAGAGAAAAAGTGAACTTAAGGCATTACAAGCTCAAATCAATCCCCATTTCTTATATAATACGCTAGATTCTATTATATGGATGGCAGAGGGTGGAAAAAATAAAGAGGTTGTTCAGATGACGGCTCAACTTGCTAGACTTCTAAGACAAAGTATCAGTAATGGATTAGAGTCAGTAAGCATTA
>JARKVN010000093.1 GCA_029851645.1 Cellulosilyticum sp.
ATGGTCCTCTGTCAAACTTTTGTTAAGAACATCTAAGGAAAAGGAGAAAAAACATGAACCCAATTATTAGAGAAATCGAAAATGCACAACTTAAAGCTGAAATTCCAGCATTCAATGTAGGAGATACAGTAAAAGTTTATGCAAAAATCAAAGAAGGACAAAGAGAACGTATTCAAATGTTTGAAGGTATCGTTCTTAAAAGACAACATGGTGGAGTTCGTGAAACTTTCACAGTAAGAAGAATTTCTTATGGTGTAGGTGTAGAAAAAACTTGGGCACTTCACTCACCAAACATTGAAAAAATCGAAGTTGTTCGTTTAGGTAAAGTTAGAAGAGCTAAACTTAACTACTTACGTGAACGTGTTGGTAAAAACGCTAAAGTTAAAGAATTAATTAAATAATAAAAAAAGGACTTTTATAGTCCTTTTTTTATTATCATAGAGTCCAAAGATAGAGTATAATAAAAGAGATTAAAATAAATTTAAAAGATGGACTTAAGTGAAAATGGTTTTGTGAAAGGATATCATTAAGATGGAAAAAGAAATAATAAATAAAGGAAAAGTGATTCAGTGGTACCCGGGTCACATGACAAAAACAAAAAGGCTAATAGAAGAAAATATTAAACTTGTAGATATTGTTATTGAATTATTAGATGCAAGAGCACCTTATAGTACTAAAAACCCAGATATTGATCAATTAGCTAAAAATAAGATGCGTATTGTTATTTTAAATAAAGCAGATTTAGCAGATGAAAAAACAACGAAAAAATGGATAGAATGGTATAGTGATCATCAGGTTAAAGTTGTACCCATTATTGCAACAAGTGGTAAGGGCATCAAAGAGGTGATTCAAATTGCAGAGAGCCTTTTAAAGGAAAAGATAGAAAGAGATAAGGCTAGAGGAAGAATTTATAGGCCTATTCGTGCAATGATTGTTGGAATTCCTAATGTAGGAAAATCAACATTTATTAATTCTTTAGTAGGAAAGAGTACGGCTAAAACAGGAGATAAGCCTGGTGTAACACGTGGTAAACAATGGGTTAAAATTAGAAAGGGCTTTGAACTTTTAGATATGCCAGGTATTTTATGGCCAAAGTTTGAAGACCAAACGGTTGCAAAGCATTTAGCCTATATTGGCTCTATTAATGATAATATTTTAGATAGCCGTGATTTAGCTATTAGTTTATTAGAACAAGGGCTTGTAGAATTTAAAGCTGCTTTAGAAAGTCGTTATAAATTAGAGTTACCTAACGAGGGATACGAAGCTTTTAAAGCAATTGGTCAAAAGAGAGGACTTATTAGTTCAGGTGGTGCATTAGACGAACTGAGAACGGCTCAAATTATTATGGATGAATTTAGAGCAGGTAAATGGGGGAGATTATCTATTGAATCACCCAAAGAAACTTAAGCAGTTTGTGAAAGAGGGGGGAAAGAAGTGAATATTAGTTGCATCAAGAAATTAGTGATAGAAATGAAAGAGTTAGCGATTATTGTTTTGATGCTTTTACTTTTTTCAACTTTTATAGTAAGTCAAAATAAAATTCCATCACCATCTATGGTAAGCACTTTATATGTAGGCGATCGATTATTAGTTAGCCAGGTTTCTTTCTATTATCGATTACCACAAAGAGGAGAGGTGGTTGTATTTAATGGACCTGATGGAAAACCTTGGATTAAACGAGTTGTAGGTATGCCAGGTGAAGTGATAGATATCAAAGAAGGTAACATTTATATTAATGGGGATTACTTTGATGAATCAGATTACTTATCTGAATCAGGATTTTCTACCCTTGATCCAACTAAGGAAACTGTTGTAACATTTCCTTATGAAGTACCAGAAGGACACTACTTTTTATTAGGGGATAATCGTTTAGAAAGTACAGATTGTCGCTACATAGGTGCTATTGCAGCAGATGAGATTACAGGCAAAGCACTTTTTAAAATTTATCCTTTTAACCAAATAGGAAAAATTAAGTAACCCTAAAAAAGTAAACGTCTAAAAAATAAAGAAAGAAGTGAAGATATGTTAAAAGTTTTAAATGGCATAAAAGGCGGCTTAGAGTTTGTAAAGGAGCTCGTTTTAATTGTTCTAGTAGCATTATTATTTACAAGCTTTATTATTAGCCATAATAAAATACCAACGTCTTCTATGGTCAGTACAATTAATGTAGGGGATCATGTTTTAACAAGTATGATTCCTTATTATTATCGTGACCCAGAATATAAGGAAATTGTTGTATTTAGGCAGGGAGAAGAAAGTTGGGTAAAGCGAGTTATTGGACTACCTGGTGATGAGATTGATATTAGGGGAGGGCAAGTTTATCGAAATGGAGAACGCTTAGAAGAGTCTATGTATATTAATGAAGGCGTTACTTCTGAACCTTTAGGAGCAGACCCCATTAGTTTTCCTTATATAGTACCTGAAGATCACTATTTTCTTATGGGGGATAATCGATTTGTAAGCCAAGATAGTCGCTACCTAGGTGCGATTGCAAGAGAAGATATCTATGGTAAGGCATGGATTAAAATTTATCCATTTAATGAAGTGGGAACACTGAAATAAAAAAATAATGAAACTGTAGTAAGAAAGTGAAGCGTGACTAAGATGAACAAGAAGATGGAAACGATAAAGTTACTAATAGAAATGACTAAAGAGCCATTACTTGCAGTTTTAGTTGCTATTGTCTTAATTCCTTCTTTCATAGTTAGTAATACAAGAGTACCAACAGAATCTATGGTACCAGCTATTTATCCAAAGGATCATTTAATTGTGAGTCGGTTGCCTTATTATTATAGAGATCCTTTATATGGTGAAGTCATTGTTTTTAAATATGGTAAAGACTATTTGATTAAACGTGTTATTGCTGGACCTGGCGATACAATTAATATTGTAGAGAATGAAGTTTATCTTAATGATCAGCTTCTAGATGAATCAAGCTATTTACCAGAAGAAATGAAAACTTATCTTTATACAAGTTCAAAAATAGAATTTCCGTATACTGTTCCAGAAAATAGTTATTTTGTAATGGGAGATAATAGATTAAATAGCAAGGATTCTAGAGCTTTTGGAACAGTTCATAGAAGTAACATTATTGCAAAGGCAGAATATAGAATTTGGCCGATTAAAAACATTGGACCAATTAAGTAAGGTGAAAGTAGATGAACATAAAAGAAATTGAACAACAATTTAAGCAGACGCCTATGGAGCAATTAAGTCATGTGATTGAAAGTCATAAGAAGGATGAACGATCAGGTGTACAAAAATTAATTCTTAAATATCAAAAGAAAATCAATGAGCTAGAAAATGAAAGACATGAGTGGGAATTACGTATGGCTTTTGATAGAGCTTTTGCTGAGCAACAATTAGTAGTTGGAATTGATGAAGTTGGACGTGGGCCATTAGCAGGACCAGTAGTTGCTGCTGCTGTTATTTTACCACCACATATTGAGTTATTAGGTTTAAAGGATTCTAAAAAGTTAAGTAGTCAAAAAAGAAAGGCACTGTATAAAGAAATTAAAGAGGTGGCATTAGCGATAGGAATAGGCATTGTCCGAGCAGAGCGTATTGATGAGATTAATATTTTACAAGCTACTTTTGAAGCGATGAGAGAAGCACTTGGGCAGATTAATAGAAATTATGACTGTTTATTAGTGGATGGAAACAAGGAAATACCTATGGTAAATCACATGCAACATGCTATTATTGGAGGGGATAATAAGAGTGCAAGTATAGCAGCAGCTAGCGTAATTGCTAAAGTAACAAGAGATCAAATGATGGAAGAATATGCAAAGCTTTATCCCGGATATGACTGGGAGAGTAATAAAGGTTATGGCAGCTTGGCACACTATGAGGGTATTAGGCGACAAGGGATGACACCCTTACATCGCAAATCTTTTTTAAAGAATGAGGGGATTGTTTGATTAATGAATTAAACGGTTTAAAAGGGCCACAGGAGCTTGATGCGTTTTTAGAAACAATAGTAACAGATAGTCAAAAAGTCAATAAAGAAGCTTTAGTAGCATTGTCTAAAATTCAGGTAGGAGATTTATTAAAAGGTAAGATTTTATTGGAGCAAGAAAAGACATTTCTTAAGTTAGAAAGTGGTCTTAAGTTGCTGGCGCATTTACCCAAAGATATTTCTATGCCTCAACTGCTTGACTTTATAGTAGTTGGTAAGGAAAGACAGCAACTGATATTAGAACTTGCTACAAAACCAGGTGGAGAGGAAAAGAGCCAAAGCACTTTACCAGATGAAGTCATAAAAGGATTAGGGTTAAAAGAATCACCTGAGATGAAGGAGCTTGTTGGACAGTTTATAAGTAAACAACTTCCTTTGGTGAGAGAGCAACTTTTACAAGTGTACCACCTGGCGAAGAATTATCATTTACCCGTAGAAGTACTCACCAATTTTGCTAGTAATCAAGAAATCCCTAAGGAAAAGGAATTTCAATTATTATCTACAATAAAAGAAAATCATCTTATGGATCTTGAGCATAGTGTAGAGGATTTATTAGAAGGCATAGATCCGAAGCAACACAATACTTTAGCTAAGGTTTTGCTTACATCATTGGACACTAAGGTGGCAAGGGAAGACTTACTTGAAGTGATGAAATCTGTATTAGATGAAAATCAGCTTCAGTTAGAGGAAAATGGCAAGTGGCAAAACTCTGTTAAGATAGCAGAAGAAATGAAGGATACTTTAATTAAAACCTTGGAGACTATACCACCTGATAAGTTAAAAGAATTAAATAAGCTTTTAATTGAAAAACAAGTAACTGTTGATTTAGAGCAGCTCAAAGAAGGAAAATTTGAAGAAATAGAGAAGTTAACAGAGACCTCAGCCAAATTAAAAAAGGTTTTAACAACCTTAGAAGAAAATACTCAAAATGATCAAGGGAAGGTTCAAATACAAAAATTAGAATCAACGCTTCAAGTATTAGAGAAATTTAATATGGAAGGACAATATTTTTGTTTTCCTTTACGACTTAAAAACCAAGAAACCTCTGGTGAATTATATTTTTTTAGACCAAAGAAAAATAAAAATCAACAAGGTCAGGGTATGTATATTGTACTGGCACTGGATATGCCAGCCCTAAAAAAGATAGAGGTACATCTAGTAGAAAAAGCACAACAAATCAGACTTAAGTTAAAAGTTGAAAATGAAGCGATTAAAGAGCAATTTACCTTAGCAAAAGAAGAACTTATGAAAAAGCTTAATGATAACGAGTCAATGATTGAACAGATTGAGATTGAAATATTAAGTCATATGAAGAAAGGAGGGAGGGAAGTAAATACAGAAGAACCGTCTTCTTTGAGCCGTTTGGATTTCAAGGTCTAGTAGGAGGAATTTATGGCAGAACATAAAGGTGTAAAAAAAGCCATTGCACTATCTTATAAAGAAGATATGAATGCACCTACAATTGTTGCAAGTGGTAGTGGGCTTGTAGCAGAAAACATATTGGCTGAAGCTCAAAAACATCAAGTACCTGTTTACGAAGATAAAAAATTGGCTACAATCTTAGCTAAGTTAGAGTTGGGAAATGAAATCCCTTCAGAGCTTTATGAAGTTATAGCTAAGATTTTAGTATTTGTAGGTGATATGGATGAGTTATATGCCAAGACAAAAGAGTACCATAAATAAACGAGCTGTTGGTAGTCATTATGAAGGGCTAGCAACAGCTTATTTATTAGAAAAAGGTTATGAGATTTTAGAAAATAATTTTAGATGCAGATTGGGAGAAATTGATATCATTGCTCGTGACAATGAATATATTGTTTTTATTGAAGTAAAATATAGGAAGACAAAACAATTTGGCTATCCAAGAGAAGCAGTGACCTATCAAAAAATCATGCATATTACACGAACGGCTCAGTATTATTTATTAACGAAATTAGGTTATGAAAAAGCTTGTCGTTTTGATGTGATTGAGATATTAGATGAAACGATTACGCATTTGGAAGCCGTTTTTTAGGAGGATTTAGCATGAGCATACAAGAGAAATGTAAACTGATAACTAAGGATGACTTAACCTACTTAGTTTTTAATAACTGGGAAAAAGATGAAAGGTTAATCCATGGTTTTTCCACACGTTCAGGGGGTGTAAGTCAAGGTGCGTTAAAAAGTTTAAACTTAGGGTTTAACCGTGGGGATAAAGAAGAAAATGTTTTAGAAAACTATAAAAGAATCAGTAAAGCCTTAGAAGTCCCTTTTGAAAGCCTCGTACTTTCTAATCAGGTACATGAAACCCAAATCACTAAGGTTACGGCAAAAGATAAAGGAAATGGTATTTTGTTTTCTAGCAAGTGGGAGAGTATGGATGGGATTTATACCCATGAACAAGGGGTGACATTAGTAACACATTATGCAGATTGTGTTCCACTATTTTTTTATGCACCAGATTATGGTATGATAGGGATGGCACATGCAGGATGGAGAGGCACTGTTGGGGAAATTGGCAAAAAGATGGTAGAGCTTTGGACACAAAAAGAACATATTCCAGTAGAGGCCATAGAGGTTGTTATAGGTCCTTCTATAGGTCCTTGTCACTTTGAGGTTCACGAAGATGTAGCAGAAGCCTTTTTAAGTTCGTTTCCTCAAGCTGATTTTATTCAAGCTGCTAAGACGAAAGGTAAGTATGATATTGATCTTTGGGCATGTAATAAACAGAGTTTAATAAGTGCTGGTGTTTTAGAGGAAAAGATTATCATTTCAGGAGTATGTACCTGTTGTTATGACCAGATTTTCTTTTCTCATAGAATGACACAGGGTCATCGTGGCACATTAGGTGCTTTTATGAGTTTAAAAAATTTAAAAACAAAGGAGAAATGGAATGAGTAAACCAATTGTTGCGGTTATTGGACGGCCGAATGTAGGAAAATCTACATTATTTAATAGATTAACAAAAAGTAAGACATCTATTGTAGATGATATGCCAGGTGTAACAAGAGATCGTATTTATGGAGAAGTGGAATGGTTAAAGCACACCTTTACAATTATAGATACAGGTGGAATAGAGCCAGATAGTACAGATATCATTTTAAGTCAAATGAGAAGGCAAGCTGAAGCTGCTATTGAGTCCGCAGATGTTATTATTTTCCTAGTAGATGTTAAAACAGGGATGACTGATGCAGATACACATGTTGCTAACATGCTTCGACGTTCACATAAGCCTGTTGTTTTAGTTGTTAATAAAGTAGATGATATGGTTCATCAAACAATGGGAATGTATGAGTTTTACAACCTAGGCTTAGGAGAACCTATCCCTATCTCATCTGGACAGGCCCTTAACATAGGAGACATGTTAGATGAGGTGGTTAAGCATTTTCCAGAAGAGAATTATTCTGAAGAAGATGATGATAAAATCCGTGTTGCGATTATTGGTAAACCAAATGTTGGTAAATCTTCACTGGTTAATAAAATTTGTGGAGAAGAGCGTGTTATTGTAAGTGATATTGCAGGGACGACGCGTGATTCAGTCGACACAGAAGTAACCATTGAGGATCAGACTTATGTTTTAATTGATACAGCAGGAATTAGAAGAAAAAGTAAGGTAAAAGAGAATATTGAAAAGTATAGTATTATTCGTACACTAGCAGCGATTGATCGTGCAGATGTTGTATTAATGCTAATTGATGCTAAAGAAGGGATTACAGAGCAAGATACGAAAATTGCAGGGATGGCTCATGAAGCGGGTAAAGGCTGTATTATCGTTGTCAATAAGTGGGATGCTATTGAAAAAGATGATAAAACCATGAATGCTTACCTTAAGAAAATTACAAATACACTAGCTTACATGCAGTATGCACCTTGTATGTTTATTTCAGCACTTACAGGACAGCGTATTCCTAAACTGTTTGATACAATTTATGCGATTGCACAAAATCAATCTCAACGTATTAGTACAGGGGTGTTAAATGATGTGCTTTATGAGGCGATGGCTATGAATCAGCCACCAAGTGATAAAGGTAAGCCACTTAAAATCTTCTATATGACACAAGTAAGTATTAAGCCACCTACTTTTGTTCTTTTTGTAAATGATAAACAGCTCATGCATTTTTCTTATCAACGTTATATCGAGAATCAAATGAGGGAAGCTTTTGGGTTTAAAGGAACGCCAGTTAGATTTATTGTAAGAGAAAAAGGGGCGAAAGAATAAAAATGTATAGGATAGGGGCATTACTCATTGGATATCTTTTAGGTGGTGTACAGTCAGCTATTTTGGTAGGTCGATTAAAAGGCATTGACATTAGAGAGCAAGGAAGTGGTAATGCAGGAACGACCAATACCATTCGGGTTATGGGGAAGAAATTTGGTGCAGTTGTTTTAGTGATTGACATTTTAAAAGCTGTTCTTGCAATTTGGATTGCAAAACTTATTTTTGGACCAAGTCATGAGGAAGCAAAAATTTTAATTGAACTTTATAGTGGAATAGGGGCTATATTAGGACATAGTTATCCATTGTTTTTTGGGTTTAAAGGTGGGAAAGGAATTGCGACAACAGCAGGCACCCTAATTGGAATTGACATAAGATTATTTTTAATAGCTGCCCTTCTATTTCTTATTTGTTTTGGAATTACACGAATTGTATCAATGAGTTCCTTATTAATGACAGCTTCTGTTCCTATTATTATCATTATTGCTTATTCAGGTACAGGCTCCATTGGAATCGAAGCAATGATTTTGGCATTAATGATTACAGTATTTACTTTCTATAGACATAGAGCTAATATACAACGATTAATAGATGGAACAGAGGCAAAGTTAACAAGTAAAAAATAAATGATGGAGGTATACAGATGAAAAAAATTGCTGTAATTGGTGCAGGGGGTTGGGGATTAGCTCTTGGTCTTTTGCTTAGTGAGAAAAAGAATCAGGTTACTTTTTGGTGTTACAATGAGAAGGAAAAACAGGATATTTTACAACATAGAGAGAATAAACGCTGTTTACCTGGGGTTAAAATTCCCCTTGAGATTGCCTTTACAAATGATATGGCTGAAGCACTTGAAAAGGCTGATATAGCTATTATAGCGGTTCCCTCTAAAGCAGTTAGAACAACTGCAAGATTAATGAGTCAACATATTGCACCAGAAACAATTATTGTTAATGTATCAAAAGGAATTGAGGAAGAGTCTTTACTTTGTTTAGCAGATGTTATTAATGAAGAAATGAGTAATCCCGTAGTCGTTTTATCAGGACCAAGTCATGCTGAAGAGGTAGCTAGACATATTCCGACAACAGTTGTCGTAAGTAGCGTCAACATGGATAAAGCACGTGAAGTTCAAGAGTTATTTATGAATCAATACTTCCGTATCTATACGAATGATGACTTAATAGGTGTTGAGTTGGGGGGCGCTTTAAAAAATGTAATCGCCCTAGCAGCTGGTATTGTAGAAGGAATGGGATATGGTGATAATACAAAAGCAGCTCTTATTACAAGAGGTATTGCAGAAATGGCAAGACTTGGTACTAAGATGGGAGGAAAAGCAGAAACTTTTGCAGGGCTTACAGGGATTGGAGACTTAGTGGTCACTTGCACAAGTGGACATAGTCGTAATCGTCGTGCTGGAGAGCTTGTTGGACAAGGATTTACAATTGAAGAAGCTATGAAACAAGTGAATATGGTTGTAGAAGGGGTACCAACAACTAAAGCAGGGTATGCTTTAATGCAAAAGTACGAAGTAGAAATGCCGATTCTATCAGCTATTTATGAAGCTTTATTTGAAGGACAACCTGTTAAGGAAACGATTAATAGTTTAATGATGCGTCATAGAAAGGATGAGCATTAAAATTTAATAAAACCAATAAAAGAATAGGTATATATCCTCCATTTGTACAATATATTTAAATGTACCCATACAATTTAAATATAGGGAGGTAAGGACTATGGAATATTATGATATCTATAAAGATATTTCAGAAAGAACAAATGGAGATATATACATAGGTGTAGTAGGTCCTGTACGAACAGGAAAATCTACTTTTATCAAGCGTTTCATGGAAACATTAGTATTACCCAATATTAAAAATGAACATTATAAAGAGCGGGCACAAGATGAATTACCACAAAGTGGAGATGGTAAGGTCATTACGACTACGGAGCCTAAATTTATTCCTAATGAAGCAGTGAGTATTCATATTGGAGGAGATTTTGAAGTTAAAGTACGTATGATTGACTGTGTAGGATATGTTGTACCTGAAGCAGAGGGACATTTGTATAATAATGTACCTAGAATGGTAAAAACACCCTGGTTTGATGAAGAAATTCCTTTTGCTCAGGCTGCGGAAGTAGGAACGAAGAAAGTCATTACGGATCATTCAACAATTGGTATCGTGATTACCACAGATGGGAGTTTTACAGACATCTCACGGGGGAGCTACGTAGAGGGGGAACAACGTGCCATCAGTGAATTAAAACGTTTAGGGAAACCTTTTATCGTTGTCTACAATACTAAAAAACCTTTTGATGCAGAAGTGGTTGAAACAACTAATGAGCTTTCTAGAGAGTATGATGTGCCTGTTGTGCCAATGGATGTGGCTCAAATGAAAACAGAAGATATCCATCAACTTCTAGAAAAGATTCTATATGAGTTTCCACTTAATGAAATTCAATTTATGCTTCCTAAATGGGTAGAAACATTAGACAATGAACATTGGGTGAAGAAGGCATGGATTGACTGTGTTAAAGAACATATTCAAGATGTAGAGAACATTAGGCAAGTAAAAGAGGCTGTTAATGATTTAAAAGAGTTAGAGTTTATAAAGAATGTCTATTTAGAAAAAATCCAATTAGGAGAAGGTATTGTTAAAATAGATGTTAATACAGCAGATGATTTATTTTATAAAGTACTTTCAGAAACAACAGGGATAGAAATTCATGGAGATTATGAACTCATGAGACTCATTAAAGATTTAGCAGGTACTAAGAAAGAATATGATAAAGTAGCTTATGCCATGAACGAAGTGAAAGAAAAAGGATATGGTGTTGTAAGTCCAATTTTTGATGAAATTTCATTAGAAGAACCTGAAATTATTAAACAAGGTAATCGTTTTGGTGTGAAGTTACGAGCGAGTGCACCAAGTTATCATATTATTAGAGCAAATATCCAAACAGAGGTTGCACCTATTGTAGGGACAGAAAAACAAAGTGAGGATTTAATTAATAATATTTTAAGTGAATTTGAAACAGATCCTAAGCAAATTTGGGAGTCTAATATTTTTGGTAAATCACTACATGAACTCGTTAATGAAGGATTGCAAAATAAACTTTATCGTATGCCAGAAGATGCTCAGCAAAAATTACAAGAGACATTACAAAAAATTATTAATGAAGGTAATGGCGGCTTAATTTGCATCCTATTATAATAAAAATGATGAAAAACGTGGCTTAGGTCACGTTTTTTTGATGAGCTACAAAACCTTTTAGTTTTTATGTAAAGGCACTTGCAAGATAAGCTATTACATTATATGATGATAAAGATGATAGGATAGAATTGGAAGTGAATGAATGAAGCAACAAAAGAAATCGCCAAGTCGTTCTAAAGCGACTTCACGAAATTATTTTAATCCATATGAAAACAAGACGAAAACTCAAACAAGACCCACCTATAAATCTTATCCAGTGACTCAAAATGAGTTAAAAACGAATAGAAAAAAGGAAGCAGAAAAAAAGGGAAAGACAACTCAAGTAGTAAAGAAAAGCCAAAAAGTAGTTCCTAAAAATAATAATCATACAAAGAAGAAATCATCTGCTAAAAAAAGCACAACTGTATCAAATAAGAAGCAAGAAAATATAGTAAATGTAGCAGCGATGACTCCTGAACAAAGACGTGCACAGATGCGTCAAAATATGAAGCTTTCACAAGAACAACGTGTTAAGATGAAAAAAAGAAGACGTTCTCGAACCGTTTTAAAAATAGCAATGACGATGTGTTTAACTATTGTATTGGTATATGGGGGCATTTCTTTGAAGGAACACTTAATTAAACCTACTGTATCCACACAAATTGTTGAGATAGGAACACTAGATACGTCTACTCAACTTGAAGGGGTTATTTTACGAAATGAAAAAGTCGTTTATAGTGAAGAGAGTGGTCATGTAAGGTATGTGGTGGCTGAAGGAGAAAAGGTTAATAAAGGTGGCCTAGTCTATCTTTTGGTGGATGAAAGTAATTTAAAAGCCACCACTACAGCCAAAGAGGATGTAGAGTCTAAGATTTATAATCAAGCTGAAAAGGATGAGCCCCTTTCACATTATCAGGACGAGCGGTATAATCTAGATCAAGAAGTAAAGGGGCGCATGGAAGAATTTTATAATAATCGTTATGTAAGTAGTACTAATTATATTTATTCTTTAAGAAGTCAACTAGAGAGCAGTATTGCAAGTCGAAGTAACTTATATGTAAAGGAACAGGAAACGAAAAATCAGGAACTTGTTGCATTAAAGGAGCAAATAGATACTGACTTAGGAAATTATCAAAAAGGTAAAGCCTCAAAAGAGTCTGGTTTTATTTCTTATCAGATGGATGGTTATGAAACTGAGGATGCAGGTGCAACTATAAAGAGTATGACAAATGCAGAGTATCAAAAGCTTAAAAAAGCTTCTTCACCAAGTTTACTTGGACAGGGGGAAATTGGCGAAGGAGCTCCTATTTATAAAGTCATTCTAAATAATGATTGGTATCTTGTCAGTTTTGTAGAAGCCAAAGAGGCTGAAGAGTTAGCAGTTGGACAAGAATATACCATTCACTTTGATGACTTAGGTGCTCCGTCAATTAACTTTACACTAGAAGCAAAAGAAGAGAGAGAGAAAAGAGTTCAACTTGTTTTTAAAACGAATAATCAGATTGGCAATTTTCTAGATGTCCGTACAGTAAATTTTAGTATAGGGGAGAAGGCAACATCAGGATTAAAAATTCCAACTCAAGCGATTGTCGAACAACAGCTTATTAAAATTCCAACTGTTTATTGCTTTGAAGAAGGTGATGAAACCGTTGTTTATAGGCAAAAAGGAGAAGTAACAGAGACTATTATATTAGATGTTCAGTATACTCAAAATGATATGAAATATATTAGGCAAGATTTAACCAATGTAGGAAGTGTACAGATCAATGATGTGCTAGTTAATAAAGAAAGTGGAGCAACCTATCAAGTATCAGAAGTGGAAACAAAGCAAGGTGTATTTGTAGTAAATAATAAGGTAGCTAAGTTTAGAGAAATCGAAATACTAGTGCAAAATGAAGAAGCAACTATTGTCAAATATACCAATAAAGGCCAATTAAAAGAGATGGATAAAATCATATCTAATCCAAAGAGTATCAAGGTAAATCAGCTTTTGGATGAGATGAAAGTACAAAATGAATAAAGAGGATTGTTAAAATGATTAAAAATCAACTTCAAGAAATAAGAAACCGTATAAAAGAAGCTGCATTACGAGGTGGAAGAGATGAAAAAGAAGTGATGCTTATTGCTGTTTCAAAAACATATCCGATTGAGGCTATTGAAGAAGCTAGGATGGAAGGCTGTAAAGATTTTGGGGAAAATCAAGTTCAAGAGTTGATGGGGAAAATAGATGCTCTACCAAAGGATATAAGTTGGCATCTTATTGGGCATTTACAGACCAATAAGGTAAAATATATTATTGGAAAAACAGCCCTCATTCATTCTGTAGATAGCTTGAGACTTGCTGAAGAAATTGAAAAGCAATCGGCTAAAAAAAATCAAATAACTTCTATTTTAGTAGAGGTCAACGTAGCAGAAGAAGCCTCTAAATATGGCTTTAAATGTGAGGAAGTTGTAGAAGTGATGAAAAAGTTAAATGATATGTCACATATTAAAGTAGAAGGTCTTATGACTGTAGCACCATTTGTAGAGGATGCCGAAGAAAACAGACCAATTTTTAGGAAACTTTACGAATTATCGGTTGACATACAAAAACAAAAGCTTGATAATATAAGTACTAGTATTTTATCAATGGGGATGAGTAATGATTATGAGATAGCTATAGAAGAAGGTGCTACCATGATACGTGTGGGAACAGCTATTTTTGGCAATAGAGATTATAGTAAAAAGAACTAAGGAGGAATTTAATGTGAGTGGGTTTATGTCTAAGTTTAAAAATATTTTTATACCAGAAGATGAGTATGATGAGGATGAATATGATGAGATGGAACAGGAGCAAGAACCTGTTGTTCGTAACACATCACATGCTGCGCCGATATCTATACCTAAAGTAGTTGCTTTGGGACAACCTAATAAAATGGAGCTTTTAAACTTTACTATGTTAAGTTATGATATGACAGGAGAGATTTGTGGTTATATTAAAAATAGAAAGCCAATTATTGTCAATATGGAAAAACTAGTTCCACATGAAATGCAACGCGCTGTGGACTATTTAACAGGGGCATGTTTTGCACTAAATGGGACAGTAGAAAAAGTAACAGATAATATTTTTATTTTTGCACCCGAGCATGTTAATATCAATCCAGAAAAACTAAAACAACGAACAGGCTTTCCACCTACAATTTAAATGATGAATCACACCTATCACTATATTAAAAACATAGAAGAGAAGCAATTTGTTAAAATGGTGTTAGATGATACAAGAAGAGCCAGTCAGCAAAATAGAGTGCTTCTTACCGATTTTTATAATAAAGAATGGATGGAAAGTTTATTAAATCAATATATCCCCCAAAGATTTGATGTTCAGTATACTTTTTGGGGGGGCTATGAGGGGGCAGAAAGGCAAAGATTATGTATCTCGCCCTATGAAATTCAAGAAGAGGACTTTGAAATAGGTGTTCTTCGTATTGGAGTAAAAGTAGGGATTGGAAAGCGTTTAAGCCATCGCGATTATCTAGGAGCCCTTCTAGGTTTAGGAATAGAGCGTTGCGTAATAGGTGATATTATTTTAAAAGATTGGGGAGCTTATGTTATCACTGAAGGTGCAATGTTACCTTATCTAAGGGGGCAATTAGGATCTATTGGAAGATATCAAAAGTTGATAATAGAAGAAATAGAACCTAATGCACTTGATATTGAAAAGCCTCAAACAAAGGAAGTTAGCGTAGTAGTTAGTGCACTACGTGCAGATGCTGTAGTAGCTGCTATGTTTGGGTTATCACGAAGTGAGTGTGCAAAGCTGATTCAAGGAGATAAAGCAAAGCGTAATGGATTAAGTATTACTGTAAGTACGTTGCTAAAAGAAGGTGATACCATTACGTTAAGAGGTTATGGAAAAGTTAGATTAGTTACAGTAAATGGCTATACTAAAAAAAATAGACTTCATATTACGCTCGAAAAGTATGTCTAAGGAGGACTGTTAAATGTTATCTGTAGTGGATATTCAAAATAAAGAATTTAAAAAAAATAAAATTGGGGGCTATAATATTGAGGAAGTAAATGATTACTTAGAGCAAATTATTAAATCTTATCAGGAAGTACTTAATGAAAATTACACGCTTAAAGATAAAGTTAATGTTTTAAGTGAAAGTGTACAATATTATCGTACAATGGAATCAACGATACAAAATGTATTAGTTTTAGCTGATAAAACAGCACAAGATACAAAAGCTGCTGCTTATGAAAAAGCTGAACAAATCAAAAAAGAGACAGATGAGAGAATAGAAAAAATGACTGCATTAGCTGAAGAGCGTGTGGCACGTATTATTGATCAAGGACGTCAGGAATCATATGAACTTGCTCAAAAGGTAGAAGATGCAAAAAGACAGTATATGGCCTATAAAGTTCAATTCAAACAACTTTTACAAGCACAAGTAGAATTTCTTGATCAAGGTGATGTTAGAATGATGACGATACAGGAAGAGTTAAATAATGCATTTTCAAAAATTCAAGAAGAAGCTTTAGCTGATAAAGAAGATGATAAACAAGAGAATAAAGAAGAGGCTCAAAGTGTAGAAGTATCAGAAGAAGATAGAATAGAGGAAGGTTTTTATACTAAGGCTTATGTCCCTTTAAGTAGTGAAGAAATGGAAGTACTACTCAATAAATAGCAATTACTTAAATATTTAGAGAAAACGTGCTTAGTTAGCACGTTTTTTTCTAACTAAAAGGAGGAACAATGAATCAGATCATAATTATCAGTATGATTGCACTCATTGCAATTGATCAATTTACTAAAATATGGGCAGTTCAGACTTTAGGAAGTGGTATGGATATTAAGCTATGGGAGGGTGTTTTTCATCTTCACTATTTATCAAACTATGGAGCTGCTTGGGGAATTTTAAGTGGAAAAAAAGTATTTTTAATTTTATTAACTTCCATTATTATTGTGGGAATGTTTTGGTATATGATAAAAATTCCTCAAACGGTATGGGGAAAATGGGCTAAAATAGCCTTTGTTCTAACAATAAGTGGAGCAATTGGGAATTTAATAGATCGTTTAACGTTGGGATATGTTCGAGACTTTCTTTATTTTATACTAATTGATTTTCCAATTTTTAACGTAGCAGATATTTTAGTGGTTGTTGGAGTAAGTTTATTAATGATTGTGATTTTTTGGGGAGATTTAGAAGAAAATAAGGTGGAATGCAAGGAGTAAGTAGGCCATGGCAGATTATATAAGACTTCATGTAGAGGAACAAGCAGGCATTAGATTAGATAAATATTTAGCCTTATATTTAACAGATTATACACGTTCTTTTTTACAAAAGCAGATTGAAAAGGAATGTGTAAGAGTCAATAATAAAGTTGTAAACAGTAAATATCAAGTTAAAGTAGGTGATGAGATTGAGATAGAGCTTGCAATGCCTGTAGAGGTTGATATGATAGCAGAAGATATCCCTATTGAGATTATTTATGAAGATCATGACTTAATGGTGATTAACAAGCCTCAAGACATGGTAGTACATCCTGCACCTGGTAATTATACAGGAACTTTAGTGAATGCTTTATTATACCATTGTAAGGATAAATTATCAGGTATTAATGGTGAAATTAGGCCAGGGATTGTTCATCGTATTGATAAAGACACTTCAGGGTTACTGATGATTGCTAAGAATGATAAAGCACATTTAGGGTTGTCCGAAATGCTTAAGACACACGATATTACAAGGAAATATCATGCAATTGTTTACGGTAGTTTTAAAGAATCCTCAGGGACCATAGAGCTTCCTATTGCCAGATCCCCACAAGATCGTAAGAAAATGGCGATTGTTCAGGGAGGACGTTATGCCAAGACAGATTATCACGTGATTGAGCAATTTAAAAATTTTGCTCATGTAGAATTGACACTGCATACAGGAAGAACACATCAGATACGTGTGCATATGAAAGCTATCGGACATCCGCTTTTAGGAGATCCTGTCTATGGTCCTACAAAAAGTATGTTTGGACTTAATAAACAGACACTTCATGCAAAGGTTCTAGGGTTTAAGCATCCGATCACAGGTGAAAAGCTTTACTTTGAAAGTGAATTACCAGACTACTTTAATAAGATAATTGACAGGCTTAGGAAATTATGAGAATATGAAGTATAGAATTCCTTTAAACTGGTCCGAGAGGCTAAAAAGGATATACAAACGGATATTGTATGTCTTGGAGGGCTTTCTGTAAGAAAGTCCTCTTTTATATGAGAAAAAGATATTTTCATATCTATAGTGCTTTAGGGGAATTAAAAAAGTAATCTAAGATAAGAAAAAGGAGGCTATAGCAAATGGAAGGAAAGAAAATACTAATGGATGCTGCAGCAATGAACCGAGCTTTGACACGTATTGCACATGAAATTATTGAAGCTAATAAAGGGGCAAATGATTTAGTGTTAGTAGGGATTGAAACAAGAGGTGTACCTATTGCAAAAGTACTTGCTCATAAAATCAAAGAAATTGAAGAGAGTGAAGTGCCTGTAGAAAGTATTAATATTGCCTTTTACCGTGATGATCTAGAGAAAAAATTTGATCAACCTGTGGCAGGAGATCAACTGATTTGTTCCGATATCAAAAATAAGGGTGTTATTTTAGTTGATGATGTTATTTTTACTGGTAGAACCGTTCGTGCAGCTATGGATGCCTTGATGGACAATGGAAGACCAAGTTTTATTAAGTTAGCGACACTTATTGATAGGGGACATAGAGAATTACCTATTCGACCTGATTTTGTAGGGAAAAATATTCCAACTTCACGTACAGAAGTTGTTCATGTTCATTTAGAGAGTGTAGATGGTGAAAATATTGTTTTGTTAGATTTTAAAAAATAATAAAAGTACGAAATTATATATATAAATGAAATAATATAGACATAAAATGTCATTTTAGTTATAATGTAATCAATGAAAAATTTTGTTGGGGTAAAAGGGGAATAGACATGGAGGAGCATATTACATCATTTTTGTACTATTTAGAGCATATAAAGGGCGCATCAAGTAATACAGTTCAATCCTATAAAAGGGATTTGAAATATTTAGAGAAGTATTTAGAAAGCTGCCATAAAGAGGGAATTGAGCAATTAGAAGAAAGAGATATAGAAACTTATCTAGAGGATTTGAAGGAACATCAAAAGTCAGCTGCAACTGTGTCACGTACTTTGGCAGCCATCCGTGCCTTTTATCAATATTTAGTGAAGGAAGAAAAGGTACTAGATAATCCTGCTGAAAAAATTGTACTTCCTAGAATCAAGAAAAAAGCACCTCGAATTTTAAACAAAGAGCAGATTATGGCATTGTTAGAGCAACCTGATTGTGAGGATATAAAGGGAATACGAGACCGTGCGATGCTAGAACTTTTGTATGCAACTGGTATTAGAGTTTCAGAACTGATTTCATTAAAAATAACGGACATTAACTTACAACAAGGATATATTATGTGTCGTGATGCCCAAAAAGAGCGAAGGATTCCTATTGGAAAAACAGCCATCATACCTCTGCAAATTTATTTAGGTGAAGTCAGACATATTTTACTAAAAGGACATAGTGATTCAACACTTTTTGTAAATTGTAATGGTTATCCTATGACACGTCAAGGATTTTGGAAAATTTTAAAATCTTATGCACATGCAGCTGACATTAAGGAAGAAATTACACCCCATATGCTCCGTCACTCGTTTGCTGCACATCTTGTTCAAAAGGGAACAAACCTTAAGTTTGTTCAACAGATGTTAGGTCACTCTGACATTTCAACAACGCAGGTTTATAGGCGGTTGAATTAGAGTAAGTATATTCTTAGGTAAAGAAGCTGCACATGAATTGATTTTAATCAGTTCATGTGCAGCTTCTTTATTTTAGATAAATTTTATGGCAAATCTATTAAAGGATGCAATTTTTTTGTAAAATGTGGTACAATAAATAAAAAATAACAAAAAAGATATATGAGCTAAAATATCATATCTTTGACATTTGAGGAGGGTGAAAAAATGAAAAGAGCAATTTGGATTGTATTAGATAGCGTAGGAATAGGTGCAATGCCTGATTCAAAGGATTATGGAGATAACGATGTTAATACGTTAGAACATGTATATGGGTATACTAATGGACTTAAGTTAGAACATATGATTGCTTATGGATTAGGAAATATTGAAGGAGTAAGTGCACTGCCTAAAGTAGAGGCACCTAAAGGGAGTTTTGCAAGACTAGGAGAATTGTCAAGAGGAAAAGATACAACAACAGGTCACTGGGAAATGATTGGAATTTTTACCAAAGAGCCATTTCCAACTTATCCTAATGGCTTTCCAAAAGAGGTTATGGATGCTTTTGAAGCGGCTATTGGGACTAAAACTTTAGGAAACTGTACAGCATCAGGAACAGCTATTATTGAGGAGTTAGGAGAAGAACATGTAAAAACAGGATATCCTATCGTTTATACTTCAGCAGATAGTGTGTTTCAGATTGCAGCACATGAAAAAGTCATTCCATTAGAGCGTCTTTATGAAATGTGTGAAATAGCAAGAAAAATTCTTTCAGGTAAGCATGAAGTAGCACGTGTCATTGCAAGACCATTTGAAGGAGAAGTAGGACATTTTACACGTACATCTAATAGACATGATTATGCGATTTGTCCGCCAACACCTAACTTACTCACTTACTGTGAAGAGGCAAAAATTCCAGTAATTGCAGTAGGTAAGATAGAAGATATCTTTAATAAACAAGGGATTACAAAGGCAATTCATACAAAAGATAATGCAGATGGGATAAAGGTAACACTTGATTGTATGAAAAGCCACAAAGAAGGGCTTATCTTCACAAATTTAGTGGATTTTGATATGAAATGGGGACACCGTAGAGACCCAGAAAGCTATGGTAAAGGTCTAGAAGCATTTGATAAAGCCCTTCCTGAAATCATAGCCGAAATGGAAGAGGAAGATTTGCTATTTATTACAGCAGATCATGGATGTGACCCAACTGCTCCAGGGACAGATCATACACGAGAATATGTACCATTACTTGTTATTGGGAAATCTGTTAAGGAAGGTGTGGACTTAAAAACAAGAAAAAGTTTTGCAGATATTGGACAAACGATTAGTGACTACTTTGATTTACCAAGTTTAGAGATTGGAGAAAGTTTCTTAGCAAGTATTCAAAAATAATAGGGGGAGCAAGGTGATTTGTCATGAGAATGTATGATATAATCGAGCAGAAAAAAAGAGGTCATGCCTTAACAAAAGAGGAAATAAAGTTTGTTGTAGAAGGTTATACAAGCGGAAGTATTCCGGATTATCAAGTATCTGCATTACTAATGGCCATTTATTTTCAAGGAATGACTTTAGAGGAAACAGCTCAGCTTACAATGGCAATGGCACAAAGTGGGGATAAGATAGATTTATCGCCTATTGAAGGTATCAAAGTCGATAAACACAGTACAGGTGGTGTAGGAGACAAAACGACTATTGTACTTGCACCATTAGTAGCAGCAGTAGGTGGTAAAGTTGCAAAAATGTCTGGAAGAGGTCTAGGGCATACTGGCGGAACCATTGATAAATTAGAATCTTTTAAGGGCTTCCAAGTAGAAATGACAGAAGAAGCCTTCTTTAAGCAAGTCAATGATTATCATATTGCTGTAGTAGGACAAAGTGGAGAACTCGCACCAGCAGATAAAAAACTCTATGCACTTAGGGATGTAACGGCTACAGTAGATAACCTCAGTTTAATTGCAAGTTCGATTATGTCTAAGAAGATTGCATCAGGAGCAGATGCCATTTGTTTAGATGTTAAATGTGGAACAGGTGCTTTTATGAAGACCTTAGAAGATGCAAGAGCATTAGGAAAAGCTATGGTAGAAATTGGTAATCATGTAGGACGCCATACGATAGCTGTCATTTCTGATATGAATCAGCCACTAGGTTATGCTGTAGGGAATGCCCTTGAAGTGATTGAAGCGATTGAAACACTGAAAGGAAATGGCCCTAAGGATTTAACCTTATTAACTACCACTTTAGCAAGCCAGATGCTTGTTTTAGGAAGAGTATGTGAAACAATAGAAGATGCTCAAAGACAAGTGAAAGAGGCTATTGAAAGTGGGGCAGCACTTAAGAAGCTTCAAGAATGGGTGGCACTCCAAGGTGGAGAGCAAGAAGCTGTATTAGACTATCATTTACTTCCAACAGCTTGCTATAAGGCTGAAGTGACATTAAATGAAACCGGTTATGTTTTAGAAATTGATGCGGAAGCTGTAGGTAAAGCAGCACTTGTATTAGGAGCAGGAAGAGAAACGAAAGAAAGTTGTA
>JARKVN010000109.1 GCA_029851645.1 Cellulosilyticum sp.
AGTCAGAATATACCTCATATCTAACTTGCTCATAAATAATTGTATCACTAAAATCACTAGTAATACAATACTCGTCGATAAATTTGGCTGTCTATTAACCAAAATAAAAGGAATAAATTCAAATGCACCAATAATAAGAATGGGCCATAATTTATTGATTTTGGAATTATATTTGTTAATAATCGTTGCACCACAAAGAATCATCCCTATTTTTGTAAATTCTGAAGGTTGAATTTGTTGCCCTGCAATATTAATCCATCTTGTTGCACCATTTACATTCACCCCAAAAAGTTTAACTGCAATTAGCATAATAATCATACTGATATAAATTACCCAATACCAGTTCGATAAAATATGATAGTCAATACTCATTACAACAATCATTAATACTAACCCAACAAGAAAGAAAATGATTTGCTTTTTTACATTTTGATTATCACCATTATATGCTGTTGCACTATTAATAGCCAAAACACCAATGCCTGTTAGAAGGGTCATGAGTATAATGAGCCATATATCAATTTTCTTTATTAATTCTTTTATGTGCATTTGTTTTTTTAGTTCCTTTCAAACCCTCTTACTACTTTGCCTTTTTCAAGTTTTTAATTGGAATATTGGCTGAAAGAACTGGTGCTTTTTGCCCTTCCTCATACTCCATATTAGATATTTCAATATTGAGCTCTTCTGTATCAATATCAACATATCTTGAAATTACCTCTAAAATATCTGCTCTCATCATTTCTAATAGCTCTGTTGAACAATTCATTCGATCATGAATAAGTACCAATTTAAGTCGGTCTTTTGCCACAGAACTGGATTTGTTTTTTTTGCCAAACAAAGCATTAATATCTAATAACCCCATGGCTTTTCCCCCTTAGTTTAGTTACCAAACCCAAATACTTTTTTCAATTTACCCATAAAATTATTACTTGTATTTAAATCCAAAAATGGTACGTCCTGGCCTAACACACGTGCTGCAATATTTTTAAAGGCTTTACCTGCTAAAGATTGTGCTTCAGCAGCTGCAGGTTCACCCTTATTTGTGGTTACTACAATCTGCTCATCATCTGGTACAACTCCAATAAGATCCACTGCTAAAATCTCTACCACATCATCCATTGCCATCATATCCCCACGTTTAACCATATGCATACGTACCCGGTTAATAATGAGCTGCATATTAGATACACCATGTGATTCTAATAGTCCAATAATACGGTCAGCATCTCTAACTGCCGATACTTCTGGCGTTGTAACAATTAGGGCTCTATCAGCACCTGCAATTGCATTTTGAAAGCCTTGTTCAATTCCTGCTGGACAATCTAGAATAACAAAATCAAAATCTTCTTTTAATGCATCACATAGTTTTTTCATCTGTTCTGGGCTTACTGAATTTTTATCTCTTGTTTGTGCGGCTGGTAGTAAAAGTAAGTTTTCAAAACGCTTGTCCTTAATTAGAGCTTGTTTTAAACGACATCTTCCTTCAACTACATCTACCAAGTCATAAACTATACGATTTTCAAGCCCCATCACAACATCTAAGTTTCTTAATCCAATATCTGCATCTACTAAAACAACACTTTTTCCTTGTAAAGCTAAAGCTGTTCCTACATTTGCTGTGGTCGTTGTCTTCCCAACGCCACCTTTACCTGATGTTACAACGATTACTTCACTCATCTTGCTTCTCCCCCCGTCTATCATCTTTAGATAACATATGATTAATACTTTTGTTATCTAGCACATCAATATAAATTTGTTCTTCTAGTAAGTAGGCAATTTGTAATGTTTCTGCCTCGCTTTTCTCTTGTTCTGGACATGGTGCAATAACATTTCTAATACCAAGCTGAATTGGCGCCATTCCTTTACTAATAATGAAAGGGTTTCTAAAGCGACCATCTAAACCGGCATGTATTTTCCCTTTAATAATCCCAAATACAATAACATGTCCACTTGCCTTAATGACCCCACCTGGATTAATATCTCCAAACACAATGACATTTCCTGGATATTCTATTTCTGTACCTGAACGCACAATTCCAAAGTGAACATGTGTTAGAGAACCATTTAAAGTTTCTAATTCTCGCTTTACCCAAAGCATTTCCTTATCATATACTGCAGGTTCATTGTCAAATTGATGAACAAAGGATATATTAATGATGTTTTGATGTTTTAATAAATCCATCAATTCATCTTGCTCACCCTGACTTAGAATACGCCCTTTAAATCGAATACCTATCTCAGAACCTTTAAAAAAGGACTTTGATTCACTTAATTTCTGTTTGAAACGACTTATTACATCTTCAAAAGGCGCTTTTTCATCTAAAATCACTGTGATACCATCTACATTACCTTTGAAAACAACAAGATTTCCCTCTCCCATGCTTTCCCCTCTATTCTATAGATTCAATCATACTTATGATTTTGCACCTAACTGCATTATCATCTGCTTTCTTTATTATTTTACACTACATATTAAGCTATTGACAATTATAATTTACATTTTTGTCTTATTTTTCAAAACAAATTACGCATTTCAAAAAATATTCCTTGTACTTTTTTCGTGGTCTTCAATTTTTTCATTAATTAGATAAGCTAATTGATAAATAATAAGGGATAAAGTGATTGTATAAATGAGTTCTGGTATAATAATAGATTTAATAAAATAAATAAAATTAAGCTTTCCTCTTAAGACCAATGCACCAACATGCATGCCACTATAAAATAAACTACTTAATAATGTGCAAATTAAAGGAAGTACAAAATTCTCCCTATAAAAGTTTTGATTGAACTTACCACATATATACCCAATAAAAGCATAGCTTATAATAGTAGGACCTAGAACTAGTCCAAAAGAGATATCATTGAGTAGTCCAGCTACTGCACCAATAATTGCCCCTTCTTTACTTCCTCTAAGTAGAGCAAATGAAACAATTACTATAATCATAAAATTAGGTGCAATATCACCAATCCTAAGATATTGTAGCAAAGTTGCTTCTAATGTATGCAAGACAATTAATAAAATTCCTATAACACTCGCTCGCATATTCCTCCTCCTTATTCATTCTCATTTTGAAGGACAAGGACTTGTTGTAAGTGCTCAAAATCTACAACAGGTTTTACATATGCATAACTTACAAGATCGTTATTGTTAATTTGGACTTCTTCAATGACACCTATTAATATACCAGGTGGATAAATATCACTTAAATAAGAAGTAATAATTTGATCCCCTTTTATGATTTCAGATTCACCATTAATTTCCAAAATACACCAACCATCTTTTGCAAGTTCAATACTTCCTTTTAAAATACCTACATCACCTGTACGACTTACTTCTGCACTTACAGCGCTACGACTATCAATAATAGAAACGACTTTAGAACTAATATCTGTTGCTTCCTCTACATGCCCTACTAAACCACCATCAGCTAAAATAACACTATTATTTTTAACATTATGTCTTGTGCCTTTATCAATGGTATATATTTTATTCCAATTACCGTAATCTCTACCTATTACGTTCGCACCCGTCCCCATATAGTCCGCATATCGATTTTTCATTTCTAAATTAGCTTTTAAACTTTCATTTTCAGCTTGATATTCAGATAATATGTTTTTTTCATATCGTAATTTACTCACTTCTTCTTTTAACTTTTCATTTTCAGCCAATAACTCATCTACATCCTTAAAGTGATTTAATAACTCAGATACTTCTCTTGTTGCAAAATCAATTCCTTTTTCAAGAGGATAAAGAATGTAATTAATGCCTGTACTCAGTACCGGAATATTAAGCATTTTACCAATTCCTATTATCCCTATTAGAAGGACTGTACTTATAATCCCTATCCTCTTTACCTTCTTATTTAGCTTCAAGGCAATCGCTCCCTGTTTTATTTATCATCAGCAAAAATTGCTGACCATTTCTCTATATTCTCCAAAGCATAACCTGTTCCTTTTGCTACACAGTCAAGAGGATCTTCAGCAATTTTAACTGGCATACCTGTTTCAAGCCCAATTAATGTATCAAGCCCATTAAGAAGTGCGCCACCTCCAGTAAGCATAATACCACTTTCCATAATATCTGCAGCAAGTTCTGGTGGTGTTTTCTCAAGTGTTAGTTTAATGGCATCAATAATGGCATTAACAGGTTCTTTAATGGCTTCTGTTACTTCTGTTGATGTAATAGTAAGCACTTTAGGAAGGCCTGTTACAAGGTCGCGCCCACGAATATCCATGGTTTGGTCTTGTCCTGTTGGATAAGCAGCACCAATTGTAATTTTAATTTGTTCCGCTGTTCTTTCACCAATCATTAAATTATATTCTCTCTTAATATACGCTACAATATATTCATCAAATTCATCACCTGCAATACGAAGTGATTTACTTGCCACAATACCACCTAACGAAATAACAGCTACATCTGTTGTTCCTCCACCGATATCTACTACCATATTTCCTGTTGGATCTTCTACACGGAGGTGTGCTCCAATTGCTGCTGCCATTGGTTCTTCCATAATTAATGCCTTTTTAGCACCTGCTTTTTCTGTTGCTTCTTCTACGGCACGTTTCTCTACAGAAGTAACACCAGATGGTACACAAACAATTACTCTTGGTTTAGTTCCAAACATAGATTGTTTATAGGCTTTACCGATAAAATAACGAAGCATCGCTGATGTTGTGTCAAAATCTGCAATCACACCATCTTTTAGCGGTCTAATTGCCACAATATTTCCTGGTGTTCTACCGATCATTTGTTTCGCTTCATCACCAACTGCTAATACTTCATTTGTCTTTTCTTTAATGGCAACAACTGAAGGTTCATTCACTACAATTCCTTTTCCTTTTACAAATACCAATGTATTAGCAGTACCAAGATCGATACCCATATCTTTACTAAACATATTTATCCTCCTAATTCATCTATACTATATGCTAATTGACAAAATATCCTATCTATCATCATACCTTTTTTTATTTCTTTTTTCAACAACTATAGATAACTTTCTTCCTTGAGACTCTTGTAAATACCATCTCCAATAATGATATGGTCTAATAACGGAATGCCTATCACTTCTCCTACCTTTTTTAATCTTTCGGTGATTTGTAAATCTTCTCTGCTTGGTGATGGATCTCCACTTGGATGATTGTGTACAACAATAATACTATGTGCTGATTTTTGAATCGCTGTCTTATAAACTTCTCTAGGATGAACAATAGAAGCAGTTAGACTTCCTGTAGAAATGGTTTTGTACCCCATCATCCTACACTTAGTATCTAAAAAAGTTACAATAAAACATTCTTTCTGTTCATGCCTTAAAATCTCCATAAAGTACTGAGATAAAATATTAGGTGAGGAAATCTTCTGATTAGGCAAATGCTTCTCCTTAGCAATACGCTTACTTAATTCTAACAAAGCAATAATTTGTAAAGCTTTTATCTTACCAATTCCTTTAACTTGTTGAAGTTCCTCATAAGACAAATTATATAAGCTAATCAAAGAGGTTTTAGGTGCATTAAATATTTGCTCTTTTGCCCCATAAGTTAATAAATATTGTGCTAGTTCTTGGACATCCATATCTGACGTCCCTGTTCTTAGTAGTATGGCTAGTAAATCACTATCTGTTAAGGCTTCTAACCCATATTTTTCGAATTTTTCATAGGGCATTTCTTTATAAATTAGAACTTGATTTCTCATAGGATACCCCCTTTTTCAAATTATTGCCAAAAACTTTCAAATCCATACTTATAAAATAACGAGGCAAAGTCTCTAATGCGACTTTACCTCGTATTTTGCAAACTCCATCTTATTCATTTTATAGAACCAGTACTTTTAGCTTTTCATATAAAGCATGTACTGGCAATCCCACAACATTATAATAGTCCCCTTCAATACCTTCTATATATCTTGCACCATATCCTTGGATACCATAAGCCCCTGCTTTATCAAAGGGTTCTTTCGTTTCAAGATATGCTTCTATTTCTTGTTTGGATAACTCATGCATTCTAACTTTCGTTTTAATGTAGAAACTTTCTACTATCTTTCTTTTCTTATTAATTATAGCAACACCAGTAAAAACTTCATGCTCTTTCCCACTTAGCCTTTCTAACATTGCTTGAGCATGGAATGAATCTACAGGCTTACCCATTATTTCTCCATTTAAACAAACTATTGTATCTGCTCCAATAACAATCTGATCTACATTTTGGCTAGCTACTGCCTCTGCTTTTTGAAGTGCTACTGCCTTTACATTCTCTTCTGGTGAGAGTGATAAATCAATATGTTCCTCTACTTCTTTTAACTTAATTTCAAATGCCCAAGGTAGTAATACCATAAGCTCTCTACGCCTTGGTGATTGTGATGCTAAAACTAATGGTTTCATTATCTTCCTCATATTTCCTATTCTATTTTTACTTCTAAACTATACAATCTTTTTATATAAAAAAATACCTAATAGTAAACCTATAACAGCTGTCAAAGTAATGTTAAATTTAACTTGAAAAGAAAACCAAATCACACCTAAATTAACTTGAAAAGGTTGATCTAATCCAAAGGTTCCTGTATCATTTAACCATTTCAAGAAACTAATCTCACTACATAAACCTCCAATAAAATAACCTACTGTTAAACCTGATAACATACATAATAACAAAATCCAAAAATGACTAAATTTTGACGTGTTGCCTGCCACTAGACTCCCCCCTATTTTCTTTTGTACTTTTCATATGTAGCCAAAAGAAAACATTTAACCTCTTAAAAATTATATAATCTTTTGTGCCATCAATCAATATTTTAGTCTTTATTTTTTGAATTATTCAGCAAACCTTTCCTAATTTTCAATCTCTAACCTTCAACAAGGTTTTCTAGCCAAATACCTTTTTTAAGTAGTATATAACCTACCAAACATTTAAATAAATCTGCTAATTGACAAATTAAATAAATAGGTAAAATAGGAAGTCCTGTATAATGCGCTAAAACAAATGCTAAAGGCGCACTTACTACCCATAAATACACACTATCGAATAAGAAAGTGATAAATGTTTTTCCTCCTGAACGAATTGTAAAGTAGGTTGCATGCAAAAAGCCATAAATAGGCATACAAAGTGCTGCAATACGAATAAGCCCAGTAGCTAGTTCCTTTACTTCATCTGTTGTATTATAAATTGCAGGGAAAAGTGGTGCGACTATTGCCATGAAAATCCCCATTATAAGACAACATCCAACAGAAAATCGAATCATTTTATGAGCAGTCTCTTTAGCCTCATCCATTTTACCTGCTCCCAATAAAGGCCCGACGATAATAGCTACTGCACTTCCTAATGCAATAAAGACCACATTAAATAAGTTAGCAATTGTTGTAGCAATATTAAGACCAGCAACTACAGATAAACCTCTTATAGAATAGCACTGCATTAAGGTTGCCATTCCTGCTGCCCAGAAGGTTTCATTTAAAATAAGTGGCATACCTTTTATAATAATTTTCTTTGCTAAAGTAAAAGGTACAGTAAACTTTTTATAGGCTCCTTTAATAAAAAGATGGGACTTATGATGTTTATGAGTCCATGCTGCTACAATTAAACATTCTACATATCTTGAAACAACTGTTCCAATGGCTGCTCCTTCACTTCCTAATTTAGGAAACCCAAACTTCCCAAAGATTAATAAGTAATTAATCCCCAAATTAACAAAGACAGCTACGACACCTGCTTTCATAGGAAGAACGGTCTCCCCTGTTTCACGAAGTGTACTACTATAAGATTGAGAAATTGCAAAGGGTATTAATCCAAGTAGCATAATTCTTAAATAGCGTATTGCATACTGAAGCGTTGCTTCTAAATTACTTGCACTACTATCCTCATGCAAATAAAGCAAAATTAAATTTTCTCCAAACAAACTCAAGATTCCTATACTCATCATTGTGATTAGCCCACAAATAACTAGTTTAAATCGAAATGTATCTCGCACGCCTTCATGGTTGCCTTGTCCAAAAAATTGGGCACTAAAAATCCCTGCACCAGAAACGCCTCCAAAAATACATAAATTAAAAACAAATAAAAGTTGGTTAACAATAGCAACTCCTGACATTTGGTCTGTTCCTACTCTCCCTACCATAATATTATCTAGTAGGCTTACAAAATTAGTAATACCATTTTGAATCATAATAGGAATAGCCACAACTAAAACCATTTTATAAAACTTTCTATCTCCCATTAACTTGTTCATTCTCCTCTATTTTCTACTCCTCTATCATTTATTTGGATGGAATCCTCTTTTGGCTCTACCTCCTGCTCATCATTATTGATAACAGGTGATTCTTCTATAACTGGCTCTTCTAATAAAGCTTCTAATCCTTCATTTGGTATCATCTCTTCAAGTTCACCTTGTTCTTCTACTTGAGGTTCTATAGTTTCTGGAATTTGTTCATTTGATAGAATAGGATTAGTTTCTGGTAATTCATTTTGTGAAGGTACGATTTCTGATGGAATAGGTGTACTTTCAACTTCAGGCGAAGGTACTTCCTCAGGTAAGCTTTGAATTTCATCCCCTAATTCAATTTCTTCTTCACCATCTTCTATCACTGGATCCGTAGGCTCTGGCGTACTAGGCACTTCTGGTATAGGAGTAGGTGATTCAGTAACAACTTCTTCTGAAATTTCTTCCTCTTGTGAGGCTTGAGTTTCTTCTTTTTCTACCTTATTAGATGGTTGGTATATCTGCTGCTTTGTAGTTGCACGTATTTCTCCAGTATCCTTAGACACCTCCTCCTTAATAGGTACGTCACGATTATAAAGAAACTTTTGCATAAATGCATCAACCTCTACCTGATCTAATACATAATACCACTTATCTTCTCTTACAGCTTCTCCAGGTAAAGTTGCAAAAGTAATATCACTTAGTTTAAATTGGTTTGCATAACTAATATAAGTTTTTAATTCATTGAATTTAATATCTGTTTTTAAATCACTATATACAGTATTAATGATTTTTAGTAATTGCCCTGTGGTATCTGTACTCAATAACTTTTTAGCAAGTGCTTTTAAAAATATCTGCTGAGTTTCAATTCGCCCTACATCACCTTCTGCATATTGCTCACTATAGTCTTCATTATGCCTCCAACGAACAAGCCCCTCTGCCTGCTTACCATTTAATACTTGTAACCCAGGCTGTAAGTCAATATGTAAATCTTGATAATCATCATTATATTCCATTCTTCTTGGAACATCTACCTCTACTCCGCCAATTGCATCAACAATCTTACGAAAAGCAGAAATATTAACAACAACATAATGATCAATACGTAGTCCCATAATGTCTTCCAATGTATTTACTGTAAAGTAACGTAAATTATTAATACCACCATAAGCACTCATCTCTGTAATCTTACTATATTCATGATAACCTTTATTAAGTTCTGCCATTTTTTCTTGTTGGAACGGCGTCCATGCTACTTTTGTATCTCTAGGAACAGCAATAACCTTAATTTCATTCGTTTGGGTATTTAGATTGACAACAAAGATAACATCTGTCCTCATTTCATCTATATCTACTCCAAAAACAGCAATATTTTGATTAATATCTCTTTCCTCTTCACTTTCATTTCTATTGTATTTAGGAATATCCTCTAATTTCTTCTTATCTTCTTTAATTACCACCCCATTATAAATAGATTGAAGTATCACATACCCCACTCCTATTAATATAACTATAATAATGCCTATAATCCCCACTACCTTTAAGTATTTGTTCTTCCCTTTCATCCTGCTTTCTGGGTAATAAGCCCCAAACATTCACCTCTCTTATTTTTGTAATATATCTAATTGATTATATCCCTTTTACTTCTCATTTTCTATACCCAATTTGTCTTTAAAATCATTCAATTAATAAAAAAGGCAGTGTCTTCTATAACGAAACACTGCCTTTTTTATTAATTATTTAATGCTTTTAGTGCTACTTGGTTTAATAAGCCCCAAGGTTTATTGTAATGTGGTTGGAAGAAGAAGTCTGTCATAGCTAATTCTTCAACTGTCATTTTATTTTGAATAACTACAGAAAGTGTATTCATCATTTCTGTTAAATCATATTTTGAAATAAGTTGTCCACCCAGTATTCTTCTTGATTTTTGATCAAAAACAAGCTTAACAAGTGTTTTTTCAAAAGTAGGCATAAACTCTGGACGGTGATTTTCTTCAAGTATAACACTTGCTACTTCATAATCTGTTGTTGCCTTAGCTACTTCTTCTGTCATACCTGTTGAAGCAATATTATAATCATAGATTTTAATTCCTGATGTTCCTTGTGTCCCCATATAACGAAGTTTAGGCTCTACTAAGTTCTGTGCAACAAGCGTTCCCATTCGCACCGCGTTTGTTGCAAGTGGAATATAACGATTATCTTCTGCTGGATTATAACGTACCATACAGCAATCTCCTGCTGCAAAGACATCTTCCTTACTTGTTCTCATGTATTCATCAATTACAATTGCTCCACTTGGTAAAGTTTCTAACTGACCTTGAATAAGTGCAGTATTTGGTCTAAATCCAATACATAACACAACAAGATCAGCTTCATATCTACCTTGGTCTGTAACAACTTGTGTAACTTTACCTTCTTTTCCTTCAAAAGCTTCTACTTTTTGTCCTAAAGCTAAACGAACTCCTTTATCTCTAAAAGCTTTTTCCGCTAAATCTGTAACTTCTGTATCTAAATACTTACTCATAATGCGAGATTCTGCATCAATTAAAGTAATTTCTTTTCCTTTCATTTCAAAGGCTTCTGCTAATTCCACACCTATGTAACCAGCACCAATAACAACTACCTTTTTAGCTTCTTTAGCTTTTTCAATAATAATTTGTGCATGATTATAGTTTTTGCAAAGTTCAATATTTTCAAGTTCAATGCCTTCAAACTTTGGTATAATTGGCCATGATCCAACAGTAAGTACTAATTTATCATATTGAGCTTCTGAAGTTTCGCCTGTTTTTAAATCTGTAACTTGTAAACATTTTTTATCAAAATCAATATGTGTTACATCATGTTCCATTTTAGTAGTTACACCTAACTCAGCTAATTTTTCAGGTGAATTATAGAATAAACTTTCTGTATTAGGAACAACCCCCCCTACATTTAAGGCAATTCCACAAGATAAAAAGGATATATTATTATTTCTTTCAAAAACAGTTATTTCTGATTCTGGATATAATGTCTTCATATTAACAACGGCAGCTGTTCCTGCATGTGTACAGCCCACTACTACAATTTTCATAAATTCCCTCCATCTACATACTACAATTTCAGATTAGTATGTCATTTTTTTAACAAATTCATTATACCATAGCAAATAACTATTATCAACAAATTTCTTTTATCTTTATTAATAAATTTATTGTACATCATTTGTTTATATTTTATAAAAACTGACAAAATTTAAGTTATATCCATAAAGTTAAATTTTTATTTTGTTTCTTTTTTGACAAAATGCTTTCTTCTCTATTTTTTAACAAAAAAGTGTTAAGACATATTTTGCCCTAACACTTTACATAACTCTACTCTAAACACCTTAAAGAAGTTGTTTTAAATAACGCTGTTTATACTTAATTTTTGCCATACTACTGATTTCTTTCATCATCGTAAAATTAGAGATGCCACCTACTACGCCAATTAAAGGTAACCCTTGAATAAACTTTGCCACTAACATAGATTTAGCTAATTGATGTGCTGTTTCTTTGATCACTACTTCTCTACTATAATCCTCTACATTTACTTGGCTTTTAGGATTTATCATTTCATCTAATAGTTTACTATACCCTACTTGCTGCTCCCCTTTAGAAACTCCTGCACAAATTAAATATAAAATATAAATTTTTTCTTTTTCCTGTGTATAATCAAATCCATAAGATAAACTAATCTCATAAATATTCTTTAAAATCATCCCTATTAAAAGTGGTATATCTGGTAGCCCAATGCCTAACGCTCCCAGAGCACTCCCTTCTACCGTTGTTAAAAATTGGTTCATCCATATACTCTTTCGAGCAGCCCCATCTATTTTTCTTAAGTTCTTAGAATTGGTTTGTTTAACAATTGTATAGTGATTTACCTCAAAAGTTAAACACTTATCTTCTTTGTTATAACTCTTCTCAATGATTCCAGTTCCCTTTTCAAATACCATCTTAAAGCTTGTTGCAAAAACGCGCTCTAATGTCAGTTGAAGATTTTCTGGAATTTTACTTTCTATTTTTTTCTGTATGGGTGCTGTTTGATTTTTAATAAAAGTTAACTCTTTTTTATTTAGAAGCTTTTTTTCCTTCTTATTCACGTTCTGGATTTGCTTTTTAATGATTTTAGCTTTTCTACTTTCTAACACAGATTTTCGCTTCTCCCTTCCTAATACCAAATCTATAAAGAACTTAAGCAATCTTTTATGAATAATAACCATGTTCACAAAGCACTTCATAACAACTATTGACTTCTTCGTCTGTAAAAAGCTCAGCATACTTTTTATCAATTACTAGTACTTCCATCGTCAGATGAATAAGTCCTGCTTGCTCTAAGGTTTCAAAGTCATCTGAAATTCTCCTCTTTCTCAAAATCTCTTTAGCAGTTTTTACCCCGCCAAACTTAGTAATATTTTGCAATAAACGTGTCAGTCTACAGCAACACTGCTTCTGTGCTAGCTCACAATTTTTAATCCATGCTTCCTCAAATTGTTTTTCTAATGTCATTTCTATTTTACTCCTCTCTTCATAAATTTTATGTTTCATTATACTATAGCGTATCCTCTTCTAGCAATCCTTATTAAAGTACATCATTTGGGCTAAATAAAGCTATTGAAACCTTTTACAACTCTGTATTAATATAAGAAATAAGATAAATGGAACCTAAAGGAGATTTAAGGTTATGAAAGATTTATTACAAAATATTTATCAAGAATCCAAACAAGCTGCCGAAGACTTATGTGAAAAAGCTCATCTTAAGCCTCATCAAATTGTAGTAGTTGGTTGCTCTTCAAGCGAAGTAGGTGGCAATCTTATAGGGACTCATTCAAGTCCTGAAATCGCTCAGGCTATTTTTCATGGACTTTATGAAGTCTTTTCACAAAGACAAATCTATATGGCTGCTCAGTGTTGTGAACATCTAAACCGTGCCATTATTATAGAGCGTGAAGCAGCTTCCTTTGCTGATATTGTTAATGTCATTCCTCAACCTAAAGCTGGTGGCTCTTTTGCAACAATGGCTTACCATACCTTTAAGCACCCTGTTGTGGTAGAAGAAATTCGTGGGGATGCTGGGTTAGATATTGGTGGCACCCTTATTGGGATGCACCTAAAAAAAGTCGCTGTGCCTATTCGTCTTAGTTTAGATCATATTGGTCATGCCATTTTACTAGCTGCTCGCACAAGACCTAAATTCATTGGTGGTAGCCGAGCTCTATATGATGATACTCTGCTTTAAAAGTTACCTAATCTTTAAAAATTTTTAAATCGCCTCGTATTTATTGTCTTTAGACATAATCAGTACGAGGCGTTTGTGCATATATCTATTAAGTCTTTTATGATTCGTTTATTAATAATGCCATGAGTTCATGTTCTGACAATCCCCCAAGTATATTTTGTGATTGCCCACTCATCACTTCTTTAATGAGCCCTTTTTTACTTTCTTGAAGGGCAATAACGCGCTCCTCAATCGTCCCCTTTGCCACTAATTTAATGACATTAACCACTTGCTTTTGCCCCATACGATGCGCTCTATCACTAGCCTGATCTTCTACAGCTGGATTCCACCAAGGATCAAAATGAATGACAGTACTAGCACTTGTTAAATTAAGTCCTGTACCTCCTGCTTTAAGAGAAATCAAAAATACTTTCTGCTCTGAACTTTCATTAAAATGCTTCACTAATTCTACCCGATCTTTGGCACTTGTTTGCCCATCTAAGTAGCTGTAATTTACTCCCTCTTCTTCTAACCGATTACGAATTTCTCCTAAGACTGTTGTAAACTGTGAAAAAACAAGAACTTTTTGCTGAGGCATTTCTTCAAGAAAGCGTATTAGATACTCTAGCTTAGAATTTTTACCCTTATATTGCTTAACCATCAATTCTGGAATCAAACAAATTTGTCTAAGCTTAGTTAAATAAGCAAGTAGTGCTACTCTATTTGCCTCATCTACTTGAATTTTTTCTTTAATAAGTTTTTTCATAGCTAAATAGGCCCTTTGATGGTACGCATCTAATGTAATCACTACCTTTTGTTCGATTTTATCTGGTAATTCTTCTAGTACTTCTAATTTTGTACGGCGCAATATAAAAGGATTAATTAATTTTCTTAATGCCTCAATCTGTGGTGGTTCTGTCATAAAAATATTTTGAAAACGTAAAGGGTTATATAAATAACCTGGCATCACAAAATCCATAAGGGACCACAATTCTAGTAAATTGTTCTCCATAGGTGTCCCTGTTAAGGCGAAACGTACCTTACTTTTTACCCCCTTAATGGTTTGTGTGATCTGAGATTTGGCATTTTTAATGTGTTGTGCCTCATCAATAATACAATAGTCAAAACACGTTTCCTTATAATATGCCTCATCATTTTTATAAGTTGTATAGGTCGTCAGTAGAATATCATAATCTGCTTGATGCTCTAGTACTTTATAGCGTCCCTCCCTAGCACCATGTACAACACCTACTTTTAGACTTGGTGCAAAACGTTCTAATTCATTTTTCCAATTATAAATTAAGGCAGTTGGGGTAATTACTAAACTTTTTGCACCCTCTTGTGCTAGTAAAAAAGCAATCATTTGCAAAGTCTTTCCTAGCCCCATTTCATCTGCTAAAATCCCACCCAACCCATAACGTGCAGCCATCACTAAAAAGTTAAAGCCTTCCTTTTGATAGCTTCTTAGTGTCTTTTCAAGCGCTTTTGGAATCGTTTCATTAACCTTTATTTTAGAGAGCTTTTTAAGTCCTTCTCTTATCCCTTCTTGTCCCTCTATAAAGTCCATTTGCTCTAGTTCATTCATTAAAAACAGTGCTTTTTGCTCTTCAATTTTAATGTGTTCAATTTCATTATAAACACCTAAAATATCAATTATAGATAAAGTCTGTCTCAGCCTAGATTCTTCTAAGTTTAAATAACGTCCATCTCCTAGATAAAATAGCTTCTTCCTCGCTTTATAAGCTGTAAAAATTTTACGATACTCACTTTTAGCAATGCCTTCTATTTCAAAATTCATGGCAAAGTAGCCCTTCTTTAAAGTGCCTATACTAACATAAATTTCTGGTGTTAGTATCGTTTCTTCACTGGGCACTTGATCTTTTTGTTTTAAAACCTCTAGTCCTTTATAAGCTACTGCAACTGTATGGGCACAAATTTCTGGCCCTAAATGAGGGACTAACATATTATGACAGTCACAACTACTTTCAACAATGCGCCTACTTAACTGATCTACTCGTAACATACAGCTATAGGTTTGCCTACGGTACTCATCATGGACACTGCCATAAAACAATACCTCTAGCCCTTTTTCCTTTGCATAAGATTCTGTTACAACTCCCATTTTATACATGGCAACCCCACTATCAAATTTCCCTCTGTCTGCGCTCATCTTTAAATTAGATTTAATCCACTCCATCTTGTACACCTCTTTTCTTTAAGCCTTGTTTTACCTGTAATTAATTCCTAGCTACTCCTCTTTTATTATTTGTTTATTATACCAAATTTTTGATAGACTCAAAATAAACCCAAATTAAAAAGCTCCCCCCTCATCATAAAATAGAGAAGGGGAGAGCTTTTAATCTTTATAAACCACAGTCAATTTCGGTTTCTGTATTGTAGATTTCATCACCAAAGATACCACTTAAAAATTCAATTAAAAAATATTTCTTACTGTTTGCTTTTAACTGCTCTTTATTTTTAATTTGACATCTTTTCACAATAGCCTGAGCTTCTTCAACACACTGCTTCATCTCAGCACGAATCGCTTTTGCTTCTATAGAATCTGATCTTCCATTTCCTTGATAAAGATACTCTCTTAAGCCAATTAAAGCATCTCTAAATTGATCATTGAGCACTTCTACTCTTTGAAGCTCTACTTCCATAGAAGAATGACTTTCTGACCTTTCTTCTTGAGTTTGAGGCACTTCATATAGTTTGCCTTCTATTAAATAATAAACTGAATGATTCTCTTTACTTTTCATGAGCTCTTCTAATTCAGTTATTTCATAGCCTTTTGGAAAACCTATTTCTCCTGGAACACCTGACAAATGATATTGTGCTTTAAAATCTTCTAGTGTAATATTTCTTATTTTTAATTCACTCATAACTTCTCCTATCTGATTTCTTGTCTCTTGATTCTTAAAGCGCTGATTCCTGATGGTTCATAGAATAACCATCTGTTCTTACATCACGCATATCCATTTCCTTATCTTGTATTTCAACCTTCTTAAGCTTTTTAACAACGCCATAAGATTCTTTTAAGGAAAGTGTATCTCCACTTCCTGAAATCACCCATAATACATGGTAGCCTCTTGGCACAACCTTTAATCGCTCTTCACCTTTACCATCTGTAAAATAAACTAATAAATTAATTTTCTTCTTATTGGCATAGTCAAAAACAGGCGAAAATGCTGTGCTCCCTCTTACGCTCATTCTTTCCTTAATATCCCTAGCGGATTTTACTTGATAGGTACGTCTAATCTGATTATCACATTCTATAATCGTCATTTCATGATTATAATTTTTAATAATATGCAAAACTTCTTCCATAGCTTTCTTGAACTCTTCATCACTAATACTACCACTAATATCAATTGCTACAGCTATTTCAGCTTTATGGCTTCTCAAAGTACCTCTTAAATCTAAACGCTCTGGCTGCCTTCTGTTTCGCCTTGTTATTGTCTTCTTTTTGTGACTTTCAATCGTTCCCATGAGCTTATTTAAATATAAATCCCATGGAAGTTCTCCTTTACTCTTTTTAAGTGAAGCAAGTAAATGATCTAAATAGACAGGTAGGCTTCCTTTTTGTGACTGACTAATAAACTGGCTTGTAAACTCCTCTAATGTTTCATCATCTATCTTTTCTGATTCTTCCCAAATATCATGTGTTTTTTCTGGGCTATATTCTGTTTCTACGATTTCATTAGGGTCTCTATCATGCTCATCCCCTTCTTCATCTTCTTCCTCTAAATCTAAAGCCACTTGAATCTTTTCAACATAGTATTCAAAGCTTTCATAAGGTTTAAGTTCCAAACCATAATGGAGATTTACCCATTCTAAAGTCGTCGCATAAGGTGGTAAATAGTCTAAATACTTATTCACTACAATATCCATTGCCATATTTCTAGCCAACTTACTATAAGTACCCTCTAATGCTCTGCTTCTCGTTAAATGCCTGGAGACAATATGAAGCACTTCATGTTTAATTGTACTTTCCATTTGTTTAAGATTTAGTGTTAAAAATAAAATGGGATTAAAATAAATCACATATTTAGCCCCTTTAAAATTCACGGCTGTTGGGCTACTGATATCAAAGCGAATTTCTCTTAACATTTGAAATAAAAAATAACCATAAAAATGATCTTTTTCTTCCATAAGACTTAAATTGACCTTGTCAATTAAGCTAAAAAACTCACTTTTAAACTCTTGTGGAATATCCAATGCCATCTGCTCACCCACGCGGTTTGCTTTTAACATAGCTACTGCGTGAATAACTTCTGTTGATTTTTCATAAAGTGCTTGAACTTGCCTACTAAAATTACTTTCCATTCTCTTATCCCTTTACTAAACGATATGCATTAAAATAAGCTTCTACAAAAGCTTCATTTTCTAGGGCTACTTTGTATACTTCATTATAACTTCCTTTAACTTCCTTCATAATTCCTACCATAAGATCTATTGGATAAGCTTGCAAAAATTCAATCCATCTATCAACTTCATGTTTAGAAGTATCTTCATTATTTTTAATCTTAGACTCCAATACTCTTAAAATATTCACTGCTGTTAAATAGAGCCTGGTATGACTTTCGCTTTTTACGCGTTCTATAAGAGCCTCACTTAAACATTCTTCTGAAAAAACATCTTCATAAGTAATTAAAGGATGACAACCTGCCTCAATAAATGTTATTAATTCTTCTGCAATCACTTTCCCTATATTACCTTTCAGTACATTGAGAAAGATAGCCCTTGGTATATTCCCTTCACTTTCTTTATAGAGCTTATAACTTTTAGACACTCTTTCATAACTTCTTGGTGTTGCCCTTACATCCTCATCATTCTTTTTGTTTAAGTACTCTGGAAAAGTAGAGATAAACTCAATAATTTCTTGCTCAATGCCTACATCTGTTGCCCACTTCATCCACTGCATATGATCGCTTTCCATGTAAAGCCACACGAACCTATTTTCTTGAGCAGCATCCATATCCACTACTTGATAATCAAAATCTGCACCATATTTACTAGATGGGTTCATAGCTGCTAAAATTTTTACCTTTTCACTGAGCTTATAGCCATTAATTTCTCTATTTAAAATTAAATTCATCAGTTCTTGTTGGACTGTATGTTCACATCGATTAATTTCATCAATAAATAACAATACACTCTGCCCCTTAGCAATTGCCTCATCCATTTCTCTTAATTTATGATGCACTGCATAAACTGTCATTTTCTTCTCTATTTCATTTCCACTTGAATCTATTACTTTATAAGATTCAATCGTTGGCAAACCACCTATTTCCCCTTCTTTAAGTAAGTTTCCATCAATGACTACTAAATGACAGTTTTGTTTCTTTGCAACTTGCTGAGCTAAAGCTGTTTTTCCTATCCCACTTTCTCCAACTACTAAAGGAACTTCTCCAGTAGCTAATACTAACTCTACACTTTTTAATGTCTCATTAAAATTCATTTGTCTTTCTCCTATATCATTTTAAGTCTTTCATCTACAGCTATTTTTTTTGCCTTTTTACTACCATATCGGTCTATAAACAATATCTTATCTTTTATCATAGTATGGCGTTCTATGGTACTGCAATTTAAAAAATCTCTTACATATCTTTCTTCCACATCTTCCATAGATAACATTTGTTTAAGAACTTCTTCTAGTCCCTCTTCAGATACTTTTCCTACAATATATTTAATGACTAAAATATTTACTTTTAGAAATTCCAGCATTTTATCCTGAGTTAAATTTTTAATAAGTTGAATAGCCGATTCATTGCTTTTAATTGCTATAAGTTCTACTTTAGCATTAGGTGCATCCATGTATCTAAGTGCCTCATAGTTTATTTTAACAGCTTCTTCTTGTACACAATCATAAGGTGCTTTAATATATTTAATGGCATCATAATTTTTTCTAACGGCTAATAATTGTAATGCCTCACTGGGATTTTGAGCATACTGAATGGCCCATCCAGACTGCTTAATAGCAAGCTCTATAACTTTCTCTGTTGGATGTTTCATGTACTGTAAAATGCTCCAACCATTCTGCACTGCTTTTATCATCATATCCTCAGTGGGATTTTCTACAAACTTGATGGCTCTCGCATTCTGAGTAATGGCTAGCTCTTCCATTTCTCTTGTCGGATTTTTGATGTATTCTAGCACTAATCCATTCTTTTTAAGTGCTAATAACTTCATTTCATCGGTAGGCTCTTTAATCCACCGAATACTTAAAGGATTTGTTTCTATCGCTTTAATTACTTTTTCCTCTTCCATAATATTGCCTTTCTTTACTTTAAGTCTATTAATATCTAAAGTGATTCATCGTGATTCTATTTATTTAACAAGCTCTAAAAATATTATAATCTAAAATGAGTTTATTAACAAATATTAATTATCAAATAGCTGTTATTATTTTTCTATTTTTAAGATGATTGATTACTCAAAACCATTCATTTTTTATAAAAAATACCCCTTAAATCATTTTACTGACTTAGGGGTATTTTTCTACTTATTATATTATTTTATTGAATATAACTTAAAAAATCTTCTTTTATCTAAAATATTTATTTCACGCAATATTCAGCAAGATAAGCTTCCATTCTTGCTTTCATTTCATCATCAATGTATACTTTACCATCGATTTCTACATTGTGAATGGTATCAATAATTTCTCTTACGGTTACAATTGGATAAGTTTTAATGCCAAAGTCGTCATAAACTTGTTGAATTGCTGTTTTATTTTCTGTTCCTCTTTCCATACGGTCTACAGAAATCACTAAGCCTTTGATGTTGACATGAGCTGCCGCCTGAAGTTGTGGTAAGCATTCACGAATTGCTGTACCTGCTGTAATCACATCTTCAATGATTAAAACATTATCGCCATCTTGAAGTTTATAGCCTACCATTTTACCGCCTTCACCATGGTCTTTTTCTTCTTTACGATTGAAGCAATAATTTAGGTCTTTATTATGCTCAGTTGCTAAAGCAATTGCTGTACTTACTGCCAGCGGAATACCTTTATAAGCAGGTCCAAATAGTGCATCAATATCCTCTTTTACATTTTCCATAATGGCTTTTGCATAGAATTTACCTAACTCCGCTGCTTGAGCACCTGTTTTATAGTTTCCTGTATTAACGAAATAAGGTGTTTTTCGACCACTTTTAGTTGTGAAATCTCCAAATGTTAACACTCCTGATCTTACCATAAATTCAATAAACTCTTTTTTATAACTCATGTTTGTCATCCTTTCATTCACTACTAATCTGTAGGTTATTTATGAATTGCAGGTTAGTACTTTCTAAAGTCTTATCCCTTAAAAGCTTCTCTAATTTCTTGCAAGTTTTTAAAGCCATAGCGCTCCATATAAGCAATCAACTCGTTCTTAATATCCACTGGTGCTGTTGGATTAGCAAAAGCTGCTGTTCCTACAGAGATAGCATCAGCCCCTGCCATAAGGAATTCAACCACATCTTCCCCTGTCATAATGCCACCAAGGCCAATAATTGGAATATTAACAGCACGCCTTACCTGATAGACCATTCTGACAGCCACAGGTTTTATAGCTGGTCCTGAAAAACCGCCCATTTTATTCGCAATCACTGTACGTTTGCGGTGTACATCAATTTTCATTCCTACTAATGTATTAATAAGCGATACAGCATCTGCACCTTCTGCTTCCACCGATTGAGCAATCGTAGCAATATCTGTTACATTTGGTGATAATTTAATGATAATAGGCTTTTTGCTAATACGTTTTACTTCTTTTGTCACTTTAGAAGCCATATCACAAGAAGTTCCAAAACCAATACCACCTTCTTTAACGTTTGGACAAGAGATATTAATCTCTAATAAATCAACATCTGTTTCATTTAAACGTTCTACTACATCACAGTACTCTACAATACTATGTCCTGCCACATTCGCAATAATCTTTGTATCAAATTGTTTAGCAAATGGGAGTTCATGCTCAATATAATAATCTACCCCTGGATTTTGAAGTCCTACCGCATTAAGCATACCACCATAAGTTTCTGCAATTCTAGGAACTGGATTGCCATCCCAAGGATGGCTTGCAATTCCTTTTGTAATCATAGCCCCTAATTCACTTAAATCATAGAACTCACTGCTTTCATGTGGAGAGAAAGTTCCTGAAGCAGTAGTGATTGGATTCTTTAATATAACGCCTGCAATATTGACGCTAAGGTCCATATTACTCATCCCACTTCACCTCACTTCCTAAAAAGACTGGTCCTTCTTTACATACTTTTTTATGTTCAAAGCCTTTTTCTGTAGCTGTTTTAATTTTACAGACGCAGCCTACACAAGCACCGTATCCACATCCCATACGTTCTTCCATAGAAACTTGTATGGGGATATTTTGGCTTTCACAGTAGTTAGAAAGCGCACGAAGCATGACTTTAGGTCCACAAGCATAGAAGTAATCTCCTTTAATGCCTTCTGCCTTAATAAGTTCTATCACATTTCCTTTAAACCCTACTTTTCCAGTATCTGTTGCCACATATACTTTTACACCAAGCGCCTCTAATGCTTCTACTAATATGGGATCTTCTCTAAATCCAAGTACTGCAATCTTTTTACCTTTAATGTTTTTAGCAAGCTCTACAAGAGGGGGTACACCAATTCCTCCACCCACTAAGACAGATACTTCTGCTTCTTGTACACTGTAACCATTTCCAAGCGCTGTACTAATTCGAACGCTATCTCCTGTTATAAGCTTTGAAAATTCACGTGTCCCTTCTCCTACAACCCCATAAACTAGTGTAATTGTACCTTCACCAATTTCACTAATACTAATAGGTCTAGGAAGCAGTGTACTTTTTGATCTAGGATACACATTTACGAATTGTCCACACTTAGCGCTTTGTGCGACTTCTGGTGCCTTGATAATCATTTTATAAATCATAGGGGCAATTTCACCTTGCCCTATGATTTTTCCTTCTACTACTTTTTTACTCATGACGACTTACTCCCATATCATAGATATCCGTTTCCTCTATAGCCATTTGTTTCGCCACAATGTCCGCTAGTGCTCTTACTGTATCTAGTGAAGTTAAAACTTGAATAGAAGATTCGATAGCTAAACGTCTGATCTTAAATCCATCACGTTTAGAATCATTTCCCTTTGTTGGTGTATTCACCACAAGACTAACTTCACCACTTCTAAGAAGTTTAAAGATTTCATCTGTTTCTTCCACAAATTTATGAGGCTCTTTAACAGGTGTTAATTTTTCTACTACGCGAGTAGGTATACCATTTTCTTCTAATTTTTTAGCAGTTCCTTCAGTTGCTACGAATTTATACCCCATTTCTACAAAGCGTTTTGCAATGGTTACAAACTCATCTTGGTCATATTTTTGAATGGTTGCAAAAATGGTTCCACCTTGTAGTGGAAGAGATTTTCCTGCTGCAATAAAGCCTTTATAAAGTGCTTCTTCTACAGTTGCACCAACACCTAGTACTTCTCCTGTTGATTTCATTTCTGGTCCAAGACTTACCTCTACTCTTGGCAATTTTTCTGTAGAGAAAACAGGAACTTTAACAGCATAAAAGTCTTTAGGTTCTGGATATAAACCTGTTCCATAACCAAGTTCTGTAATTTTCTTACCAAGCATTGCTTCTACTGCAAGATCAATGATTGGCACACCTGTTACTTTAGAAATATAAGGCACTGTACGACTTGAACGTGGATTGACTTCAATGATGTAAAGCTCATTTTTGTACTCGATGTATTGAATGTTAATCATTCCTAACACTTTAAGCTCTTTTGCAAGCATTTGAGTACATGTAATGATTTTTTCTTTAATTGCATCGGAAATATTAACACTTGGGTAAAGTGTTGTACTATCTCCTGAGTGAATTCCTGCTCTTTCTAAGTGTTCCATAATACCTGGTATAAGAATATTTTCACCATCTGATAACGCATCTACTTCAATTTCGCGCCCCATGAGGTAACGGTCAATAAGTACTGGATTTTCTGGGTCTCTATCAAAGGCATTAATTAAATATCTTTCTAATTGATGTGGCTCATAAGTAATTTCCATTCCTTGGCCACCTAGTACATAAGATGGACGAACCAGTACTGGATATTCCAATTCTTCTGCTACACGAAGCCCCTCCTCAATTGACCAAATGGCTTTCCCTTTTGGACGCTTGATTTGAAGCTTTTCTAGAATTTCATCAAATTTTTCTCTATCTTCTGCTTCATCCATATGTTTTGGATGCGTCCCAAGTACTGGAATATTCATTTTCTCACAGAACTTAGCAAGTTTAATCGCTGTTTGACCACCAAATTGAAGGATGACACCCATTGGTTTTTCTTTTAAGTAAATATGATAGAAATCTTCATCTGTAAGTGGTTCAAAGTAAAGTTTATCAGATGTATTAAAGTCTGTACTTACTGTTTCTGGGTTGTTATTAACGATAATTGTTTCAATACCTTTTTTCTTAAGCGCCATAATCGCATGAACAGAGCAGTAATCAAACTCAATCCCTTGACCAATACGGATAGGCCCTGACCCAATTACCATAACTTTCTCTTTATGAGATACTTCTACTTCGTCTACCTCATCATAAGTTGAGTAGTAGTATGGAGATTCTGCTTGGAATTCCCCACCACAAGTATCTACCATTTTATAGACAGGAATAATATTCCATTTGAAACGTATTGCTCTAACATCTTCTTCTGTTACACCAATAAGGTCTGCAATTGCTTTATCTGAGAAACCTCTTTTCTTAAGCTTACGAAGATATTTTGGTGTAAGATCTTCAAATGCCATTTCTGATAAAAGTTCTTCTTGTTCTATAATCCAACGGAACTTCTCTACAAAGAAAATATCCATTCCTGTGATTTTGCAAACTTGTTCTTTTCTATAGTAACGGCGAAGCATTTCTGCTAAAGCAAAAATTCTTTCATCATCTGCTGTAATTACCTTTTCTTTCAGTTCATCTAAACTACATGCCTCAAGCTTTTTATGTTTGAAACTAAATTTGCCGATTTCAAGTGAGCGAAGCCCTTTTAAGAAAGCACTTTCAAAGTTATTTCCAATAGCCATCACTTCACCTGTTGCCATCATTTTAGTCCCTAGTGTACGTTTAGCTGTATGGAACTTATCAAATGGCCATTTTGGAATTTTACATACGACATAATCAAGTGTTGGCTCAAAACAAGCGTATGTTTTACCTGTTACTGTATTTAAAATCTCATCTAAACCGTAACCTAAAGCAATTTTAGCTGATACTCTAGCAATAGGATAACCTGTTGCTTTGGAAGCAAGCGCAGAAGAACGACTTACACGAGGATTGATTTCAATGACTGCATATTCAAAGCTATTAGGGTTAAGTGCTAATTGTACGTTACATCCCCCACGGATATCACATGCTGAAATAATATCTAGTGACGCGCGACGAAGCATCTGATACTCTCTATCTGAAAGTGTCTGAGAAGGTGCTACTACGATACTATCTCCTGTATGAATCCCTACTGGATCGATATTTTCCATATTACATACTGTAATAGCTGTTCCATAGTTATCACGCATGACTTCATATTCAATTTCCTTCCAACCTTTAATACATTTTTCAATGAGTACCTGATGTACACGAGAAAGATGAAGCCCACTTGAACAAATATCACGAAGTTCTTCTTCTGTTTCTGCAATACCACCGCCTGTACCGCCTAAAGTATAAGCAGGTCTTACAACAACTGGATAACCAATTTTTCTAGAGAAAACAATAGCATCTTCTACTGTTTCTACAATTTCACTTTCAATAACTGGCTGATTGATTCTTGCCATAAGGGATCTAAATAACTCACGATCCTCCCCTTCTTTAATGGCTGAAATTTGTGTTCCAATTACACGCACATTATATTTTTCTAAAATGCCTTTATCATGTAACTCTACAGCCAGGTTAAGACCTGTTTGACCGCCTACACCAGCCAGTAGGCTATCTGGTCTTTCTTTGGCAATCACTTTTTCAAGGAACTCTACTGTAAGTGGTTCAATGTAAATTTTATCTGCAATTTCTTGGTCTGTCATAATCGTTGCTGGATTACTATTTACAAGGACAACTTCAATACCTTCTTCACGAATCGCTTGACAAGCTTGAGTTCCTGAATAATCGAACTCAGCAGCTTGACCAATCACGATTGGACCGGATCCAATGACTAATACTTTCTTAATACTCATATCTCTAGGCATTTAATTTTCCTCCTTGCATGACAGTAATAAATTCATCAAAAATGTGTGCGGTATCTGTTGGCCCTGGACATGCCTCTGGGTGGAACTGTACACTGTAAATATCTAAATCTTTAAAGTACATCCCTTCTACAGTCTTGTCATTCATGTTCGTATGTGTAATCGATGCTCCTTCTGGAAGGGTTTCTACATAATAGTTATGGTTTTGTGAAGTAATATAAACACGACCACTAATAAAGTCTTTAACAGGATGGTTACAACCATGGTGACCAAATTTAAGTTTTGCTGTATTACCACCTAAAGCAAGACATAATAATTGGTGTCCTAAACAAATGGCTGTGATTGGCTTTTTACCAATTAAAGCTTTAACAGTCTCCACTGTATCTGGTACATCTTTTGGATCTGCTGGTCCATTAGATAAGAAAATCCCATCTGGATGAACGGCTAAAATTTCTTCAGCTGAAGTACTAGCTGGGAAAACACTTAATTTACAGCCTCTTTCTTCAAATGAACGAAGGATATTCGCTTTAATCCCACAGTCAATGACTGCAATATGTGTTTTATTGCCTTCAATGACGTATTTTTCTTTAGTTGTTACTTCAGATACTGCCATTTGATTATTAAATGAGTCCAATTTAAGCTTGATTTGACTTGGTGTCAGCTCTCTCACTGCAATAATAGCTCGCATGGTACCATGGTCTCTTAATACTCTTGTTAAAGCTCTTGTATCAATGCCTTCAAGACCAATTACTTTTTGAGATTTTAAATAACCGTCTAATGTGAGTTCACATCTAAAATTATTGGGATAATCACTTTTCTCTCTTACAATTAAAGCTCTTACATGTGACGCAGTACTTTCCATATCTTCTAGATTAATCCCATAGTTACCGATAAGTGGATAAGTCATAACAACCATTTGGCCGTAGTATGATGGGTCTGTAAGGATTTCTTGGTATCCTGTCATCCCTGTATTAAATACAACTTCACCAATTGTTTCTTTTAAATAACCGAAGGCTTTCCCTTCAAAAACCATCCCATTTTCTAATATTAACTGCGCCTTCATTATTTCATCACTCCTTGTAAGTCTGCTCTCATAGCAAGTACTGCCTTCTTAGAAGCTATTGCAAATTCTCTTTCTGATACCTCTGAATCTTTTTGGTAGGCTGCAATAATCCCTCTAGAAGAGTTAACAATAATTCCTGAACCTTTTTCATCAAAGTAATCTTTAAGATCTTCTGCTTTGCCACCTTGTGCCCCATATCCTGGAACTAAGAAGAAAGTATTTGGCATTCTTCTTCTAAGTTCCATACCTTGTTCTTTATAAGTTGCACCTACTACTGCTCCAATTCTGCTATAACCTTTTGTGCCCATTGTCATTCGACCCCACTTATGCACAAGATCTGCTGCTTTATCATAAATAGGTGTGCCATCTACTAGAAGATCTTGAAGCTCAACGCCACTTGGGTTACTTGTTTTAACAAGAATGAATAAGCCACGATCTTTTTCATTACATGCTTTAATAAAAGGTTCAATCCCATCAAATCCCATATAAGGGTTAAGTGTTACCGCATCTTCTTCCCATAAGTCAAAAGACTCCCCTTCAATTTCTACCCCTGCAATATGTCCTGCATAAGCAGCTGCTGTTGAAGCAATATCTCCTCTTTTAATATCTCCAATAATTACAAGTCCTTTTTCTTTTGCATAATGAATGGTTTCTATATAAGCTCTTAAGCCTTCTAAACCATATTGCTCATACATAGCAATTTGTGGCTTAACCGCTGGAATAAAAGGAGCGACCTCATCTAAAATGTCTTTGTTGAATTTAATAAACATCTCAGCCACTGCTTTTGGTGTTTTTCCATAAGTTTCAAGCATTTCTTCCTTAATGAAGTTAGGAATCATGGCATAAGTTGGATCTAACCCTACCACTGTTGGATTTTGTCTTTCCTCAATTTTGCTTATTAAACGATCAATCATGATTATTCTCCTTTTTCTCCTATTAAAGTCGTTCTTATTACTTAATGTATTAGATAGTCTTTCTTTAAATTACTTTTGATAAATCACTTTACCAGCTGCTAATGTATGGGTTACCTCCCCTTCTACACGCATCCCAATAAACGGTGAGTTTTTACTTTTACCTACAAAAGTTTCTTTAGTAATTTCGTAACTTGCTTCTGGATCAATGATGGCAATATCTGCTACTTTTCCGACTGATAAATCTCCTTTATCAATGTTAATAACTTCTGCTGCCTTTGTACTCATTTTTTCAATCAGTTCCATTTTGCTAAGAAGTCCTGTTTTAACAAGGTGTGTATAGCTTAGTGAAAAGCTTGTTTCAAGACCTACCACACCAAATGGTGCTTTTTCAAACTCCACATTTTTTTCATCGTAGTGATGTGGTGCATGGTCTGTTGCAATCACATCAATGGTTCCATCTACTAAAGCTCTTTTCATAGCTTCTACATCTTTTGTTGTTCTAAGAGGTGGGCTCATTTTCTTATTGGTATCATAATCCCCTAAAATACTATCATCTAATATGAAGTAATGAGGTGCTGTTTCCGCTGTTACTGGAATACCTTGCGCTTTAGCAAAGCGAATAATTTCTAGGCTACCTTCTGTACTAATGTGGCAAAGGTGAAGTTTAGCACCTGTATATTTCGCAAGAAGAATATCTCTTGCTACAATGATTTCTTCTGCTTCTCTTGGAATTCCCTTAATCCCAAAAAGCTGTGCATTTTCTCCTGCATTCATAGCCCCACCAGCTAAATTGCGGTCTTCTGTATGAGACATAATCGTTAAGTCAAATGGTTTTGCATAACTCATAGCTTTTTTCATTAAGCCTGAATCCATAACCGTTTTACCATCTTCACTTAGCGCACAAACCCCATGTTCTTTCATTTTTCCAATATCCGCTAAGGTTTCTCCCTGTTGCCCTTTTGTAATAGCACCAATTGGTAAAACATTTACACCATTTGCTTTTCTAGCCATTGAGTAAATGTATTCTACGACACATTCATTATCAATAACAGGTTTGGTATTTGGCATACAACATACCGTTGTAAAACCTCCTTTAGCAGCAGCTCTTGAACCACTTTCAATGTCTTCTTTATGTTCAAGACCTGGAGCTCTAAAATGAACGTGTAAATCAATAAGACCTGGCACAACCCATTTGCCACTTGCATCAATACATTCATCATAAGCTTCATCTAAAGATCCAATATGGCTTATTTTTCCATCCTCCACCCAAAGATCTGTTACAGTTTCCATTTTTGTTTTTGGATTAATTACTAATCCATTTTTAATACAAAGTTTCATTTAATTCTCTCTCCTTTCTTCAAGCAGGGCTAAAATAGCCATACGTACTGCTACACCATTAGTTACTTGTTCATCTATTACTGAAATATTAGGATTATCCATAAGCTCTGGCATGAGTTCTACCCCTCTATTAACAGGTGCTGGATGCATTAAGATAGCATCTGGCTGAGCTAATGCAAAGAGTGCCTCGTCTAATCCATAAATTTGACTATACTCTCTTAGGTTAGGGAAAAGCCCTCCCTTTTGTCTTTCAAGCTGAATACGAAGTGCCATCACCACATCCGCTTCCTTAACAGCCGCTTTGATATCAGTTGTCACCTGACATCCTAGTTTTTCCATACTTTTTGCAGTCAGCGTTCCTGGACCTGCTAGGGTTACTTTGGCTCCTAACTTTATAAGCCCAAAGACATTAGACCTTGCAACACGACTATGTGCAATATCTCCGATAATTGTTACTTTTAAATTTTTAAAACCACCTTTTTTTTCATAAATGGTATAAAAGTCAAGTAAAGCTTGTGTTGGATGCTCATTAGCACCATCTCCAGCATTAATGACACTTGCTGAAACATTTTTGGCTAAAAGATGCGAGGCACCACTTTGACTATGTCTCATAATCATATAGTCAATGCCCATACGATCTAAGGTAACTCCTGTGTCCACTAAACTCTCACCTTTTTTTACGCTACTATTAGCAACGCCTAAGTCTGCAACGTTAGCCCCTAAATAAGTACCTGCCATAGTAAAGGCCATACGCGTTCTTGTACTGTTTTCATAAAATAAGGTAATGGCACTTTTACCTTTCAGTAAATCTAATTTAGATTCCTCTCCTTTAACGATACTTTTCATGCGTTCTGCACGCTCAAGTATGAGTCTAATTTCTGCTTCACTTAAATCTCTAATTCCAAGCAAATCTTTTTTACTAAGCATTGTGCACCCTTCCTTTACCTTGTGACGATTCTTGATTTTTATTAATTAAGAAGAAAAAAGAAAAGGCAATAAAAGGATTCTTCCTTCTATTGCCTTTATTGGACCCTATAAATATACTTTTCTAGCTTAGACAAAATAAGTCCTTCATACTTTCTTTATAAATGCATGAAAGCTCTCCAACTATTTTATTTGCTTATTCCAACCACTTCATCTAAGTGATGATTTCATATTCCTATTTCTTCTCCTTCTTGGTCTCTCTGGGCCAATTTAAAGGCAATCGTTATTTAATTTTTTACAGTCTAACACTTATGCCAGATACTGTCAAGAGCCTATTTTATATTCACTACTTTTCCTTTATTTTTCGACTTGTCCCAGCATTTCATAAATTTTATAAAAATCTCCTTTAGAGACAGTTGTATAACTGGTCTTATCTAAATCACCAATGGCGATCATGTCTGAATGCTCACCTAATGGGCTTGGGACACCATTTGTATATTTTATGTGGTGACTCAGTCTTTGCTGATCTTTATCTACCATTTGTATCATTTCAATCTCATCCGCATAACCTAATGCTAAAGCAGCACTTGCAAAAGGTACCCCTTTCCAAGACATACGCAGTCCATACATACTCACATTAGTTGCCGAAATGGCACTAATTTTATAGAGTTCTTTCACTTGTTCTTCACTGAGCATATGAAACTCATCAACGACAATGTAATCATAGTTATTAGATACAATATCATTGACATCCATTGTCTCATCTGGTTTTAGTAAAATATCTGCTTTTACTTTATCTCTAATCAGTCTGCTACAAATATACCCCCCGTCCCGTGTATCTAATTCTGGTTTTAAAACAAGTGTTTTTAAATTTCTTATCTTTAAGTTTTGTACTTCTGCAATAGCTCTTGCTGACTTTGAAGAACCCATTACCCCCACTGTTACTTTAAAAAAGCCCATTAGTCTATCTCCTTTTGCCTTAATTATCTTTCATCCACTAGGCATTATACACCATTTTTTCTTTGGTTTAAAGTTTCAATACTTGCTAAAAAATATTTAAATTTTTCTTAGAGTCATCTTATTATTTTAGGATAAAATGGAGTATACTAAAAACAAATTGTTTTTCATAACTTATTATCAAGTAAAGGAGGTCTCTATATGACCAAACGAAAAGATATTCCATCTGAGGACAAATGGAGGTTAGAAGATATTTTTCCTACAGACGAGGCATTTAAAACTTCTCTTTCTAATGTTGACAAGAAACTAGCCGATTTAGCTACCTATGAAGGTCAATTAACTCAAAATAGCTCTGACTTGTTAACTTTTCTAAAAGCTCAGGATGACTTCTGGGTAGAGGTCAATAAGCTTTATGTGTATGCACACATGCGTCTTCACGAAGATGGAAATCAAAGCTTTTATCAGGACCTTTCTCAAAAATCTGAAATGTTTAGTATTAAAGCAAGTAGCACTATGGCATTTGTTCAACCTGAACTTAGCACCCTCACCCCTGAACAACTAGAAACTTTTTATACCCAAACGCCAGCTCTTTTACATTATAAGCGCTATTTTGATGAACTCATGCGTCAAAAAGCTCACATTTTAGACCCTGCTACTGAAGCGCTGCTTGCTGAAGTGGGTAATCTAGCTGGTACTGCTCAAAACACCTTCGCAATGCTAATCAACGTAGACCTAAAATTCCCTATGATTCATAATGCAGAAGGTGAGACTATCCCCCTTACGCATGCTACTTATATTCCATTAATGGAAAATAATAAGCGTAAGGTACGTCAGGAAGCTTTTGATGCCCTTTATAGTACCTATAATGCTTTTAAAAATACATTAGCAAGTCTCTTTGCTGGGAATATCAAACAGTATGCCTTATTCACGAACACAAGACATTTTAATTCTCCTCTTGAAATGGCTTTATCTGAAAATAATATTCCAACTCAGGTTTATCACAATCTCATTCAAACCGTCAATAAGCACCTAGGCACTTTACATCGCTATATGACACTTCGTAAAAACACCTTATCTTTAGATGAACTTCATATGTATGACTTATTTGTACCTATGGTGAAAGACTATGAGAAGAAGCTTTCCTTTAAAGAAGCTCAAGAAATCATCATTCAAGCACTCGCACCTTTAGGTAAAGATTATATTGAGGTGGTCACTTCTGCTTTTGATTCAGGTTGGATTGATAAATATGAGAATGAGGGCAAACGTAGTGGGGCTTATTCTTGGGGCACTTATGGCGCACCTCACCCTTATATTCTGCTTAATCATACATCTAATATTAACAGTATGTTTACTTTAGCTCATGAGATGGGTCATGCGATGCATACTTACTATTCTCATAAAAATCAAGCACCTATGTATGGTGATTATTGTATTTTCGTTGCAGAAGTTGCTTCAACAGTTAATGAAGCGCTGCTTATGCAATATTTACTTAAACAAACTAACAGCCCCATAGAAAAACAATATCTTCTCAACTACTTTATGGATCAGTTCAAAAATACACTTTACCGCCAAACCATGTTTGCAGAATTTGAACTTGAGATGCATCTGGCTTACCAAAAGGGTGAAACTTTAACAAGTGAATACTTATCCACTCATTATTATGAATTGGTCAAAAAATATCATGGCAAAGATGTCATTGTTGACGATGCCATTGCTATAGAATGGTCACGTATTCCTCACTTCTATACCCCATTTTATGTATACCAGTATGCCACAGGCTACTCTGCTGCTATTGCTTTATCTGAACGTATCTTAAATGAGGGAGAACCTGCTGTTAAAGATTATATCCGTTTCTTAAGTGGCGGCTCTTCTGCAGATCCTATCGATTTATTAAAAATTGCAGGCATTGATATGAGCAGTGAAAAACCTATTGAGGCAGCACTTGACTTATTTAGTCACTTAATTGATACATTTCATGAAACTCTAAAATAAAGAAAAGTTCATTATAGAAGCCTTCAAGTCATTTCTTATAAATACTTGAAGGCTTTCCTTATCCTCTATATTATACTTTTTATAAACCACATCCATATCGAATGGTAAAACTCACACTTACTATTAACAAAAAACCCATGATAACTTTCATGATAATAGACTTCGTTGTACGCCGTTTGCTCCATATACAGAGTGCAACAACAGCTAGAATAGGTAGTAAAACATAACTATTCAGCCAAAGCCCCACTGCACGATTATGCCACCAATGGGGTGCTTCCTTTTGAAAAATATTCATACCAAAAAAACCGGTCACAAAACTCGGAAGTACTAACGCTGCACCAATAATAGTTAGAAGCTGCATTTTTATATTAGAACTTGACTGTTCCACTAAGGTGGCATACTCATGAACTTCATCAATTTCAAAGTTTAATTGTTCTAGTTCTTCATTAATTTTAAAAGCCTTTGAGAGTTGTTCATAAATATATGCTCCCTCAGGGTCTTCTGTTACTTCCTTAAAATAAAGCTGGTTGACAAACTGAATGTAAATTTCATAAATACTTGCAATAGCTGATGGTAACTCACATTTAGGTAAAGTAGAAATTCGAGCAAGTTCAGAAGATAAATTAAGTAAAGTGGCTCGTTGCATGAGTACAAGCTTAACAAGTTGGTCATAGAATCTGTCATGAATGGGTTCTTTGGTGATACAAAGTAGCATAAAACGATTAATGCCATATAGATACGCTCTACATTTTAGATAGCTACTTTCTGCTACACCTAATAACTTTTCTATTTCTTCTAAAGCATTACTTCTTTTATTATTGGTCATGAGTCCTGATAGCACTGCTAAATCAACTTTCTCTTCATAGATTTCTGATACCAATTGTCCCTTGTAATACATACAGCAACAAAACATTTGATTACCTAAAATGGGTTCTATTAAAATCTGTTCATAAGAAGTAAGTTCTCCCTTACATTCAAAAGGTTTACCTAAGACTTTCATAATGAGAGGACTAATAGCTAAGGTTTCATCATAATCTATAGAACGAAAATCTTCTCTGATTTGTATCTTCCGATTTAGATAAATGATAACTTCCTTAGGAAGACCTACTTCTCTTGCTTTCTCTATAGGTAAAAGTGGTGGATAAACGCACTGATTAAAGCTATTAATTGCTTCAATTTCCTCTATCTTATCATAGTCATTATTAATTAATCTAAAACTTAGTAGTCCGATTCCTGTTTTATAAAGCTTTAAATCGATTTGCTTAATTCCAAGCTCATAACTCTTTCCATCTTTTGTGAGCTTAAAATGACTCGTTTCATCTAACTCTTCATACTCATAATTTCTCACAATAATAGGTGCACTCTGAAAGGTATAAAGTGCTGTTCGAATAGGCTTATAAAAATAAACATACTCGTTATAATCTTTATCTGTTTCAATGACCAAATTATGTGCCTTCCAATAGCCTAAGCTTTCAAAACTTTTACCCTTAATTTGGGTATGCTGATGGAACAAAGCATCATTACTTTTTCTATGGCATTTCCAACTGAAAGGAAAAACAAATAAATGTTCACTAATGATTTTTCGCTCCATAATTAATATCCTCTCTTTACCCCAATCACATTATAGAACTAGCATAACCTCAGGATAAGCTCACTATGCATCCTAGAAATAAATAAAGAAGGTACCTGCTTTTTAAGTACCTTCTTTCTATTTTGGAAATTATTTGTTGTTATTGTTTCTGCTTCCACAGCCATTACAGTTAGTGCTGTTATTGTATTGGTTGTTATTGCTATTATCGTAGTTATTTTTACTTCCGCAGTTATCGTAATTATTTCTATTCCCGCAATTATCATAGTTATTACTTGATTTGTTGTCATATTTGTTGTTTTGTGCCATTTTTAAAGTCTCCTTTGTTTATAATATGATATTTTGTTAAGAAATAC
>JARKVN010000113.1 GCA_029851645.1 Cellulosilyticum sp.
AATTTGACTATCGGTACAGATACCAGATAATGTGCGCTTTACAAACAAAAGCGGTTAATCTTAGTGACTAACCGCTTATAATAGTTGTATGAAATTGATGAACTGAAACTTACTTACACAGTTCTTGTTTTAATAATTATTGTACTTTTAACAAATCCATTTCGCATAATAATGGTAAAAACTTCACTAACTTTTCTGCTTCAAAATCCCACCATTTTAACTCTAAAAGAATTTCAATTAATTCATCATTAAAACGTTTTTTTATAAATCGGGCAGGGTTACTACCAACTACACTATACGGTGGGACATCTTTAGTAACTACTGAATAAGCTGCAATAATAGAACCGTCTCCAATTTTTACTCCTGGCATAATTACACTTTCTCTTCCAATCCACACGTGAAGCTGATGCATGTGTTCAGGAGTATTTTCTTTCCATAATCCGCCAAAAACATTAAACGGATAAGTGGTAACACTACTAATACGATGATTTGCTGAATCTATGATAAATTTTATACCAAAGGATATTTGAAAAAAAACCGATAATTAACTTATTTACAAATTATGGATAATTAAAAAGAACATTGTTTTTTTTAAAATTTGTTGGGTCATTACTATTATCCTAATATGTATAATCTCCAATAATAATATTAGGAGCTGTTTTTATTCCTCCATTATTTTTATAAATATCACTTCCTTTCCTTTTTATGTACCGTAGCTATGGCTCTCTTTTTTCTGATCTCCTTCATAGTATCACCTTTTCAAACTTCAATTTCTAAGGATATTATACTTCTACGCAATATTACTTATAAGAAAAACAGTTGTCTATAATAAGCGGAAAACTTCCACACTCATTCCCTTAATACAACGATGTGTAAATTGGAAATAAAAGGAGTTCATGTGAGTGTTATGTATCAGAGGCTATGATGGCTTGTCATTTAAGGAAAATTATTTTTCATAAAATTATATTTAAAATTGTTTTATTACGTATAAAGAGTTCTAAAATACATAGGCTAACTAAGTAAATCTTTGAATCTACTTGAATAGGATGGGATGTAGATGAACACTTTTGAAATTAAGACGAAGGTAAAGTTTGGGCAAGGCAGTCTAGCTTATATTGAAACGTTTAGAGAAAAACGTGTATTTATCGTAACAGACCCATTTATGGTTAAGTCTGGCATGATTGACAAGGTTACAAAGTATTTGTCAGAAGGACAATATGAAGTATTTAGTGAGATTGTACCAGACCCACCAATGGGGCTTGTTGTGAAAGGCATAGAAGCAGTAACTTCTTTTAAGCCAGAAGCTATTATTGCTCTTGGAGGAGGTTCTGCTATTGATGCAGCCAAGGCTATTATGGATTTTGCCAAGAAAATTGGAGAGCTTAGGGATATGCAATTTATAGCTATTCCTACTACTAGTGGAACAGGTTCAGAAGTTACCTCTTTTTCTGTGATTACAGATGAAGTAAACCATGTTAAATATCCATTAGTTTCAGATGAATTTCTACCTAATATAGCTATTTTAGAACCCGAGCTTGTAAAAAGCGTACCAAGTAGTATTGTGGCGGATACAGGGATGGATGTATTAACACATGCTATTGAAGCCTATGTGTCCACTTCAGCTACAGACTTTTCTGATGCATTAGCTGAAAAAGCTGTGGCACTGGTTTTTGAGTATTTATTAAGGTCTTATAGAAGCAGTGAAGATATTGAAGCAAAGGAGAAGATGCACAATGCGTCTTGCCTTGCAGGGATTGCTTTTAATTTGGCTTCCTTAGGGATTAATCATGCTATAGCTCATAACATTGGAGGAAAACTTCATATACCTCATGGTAGAACAAATGCTATTTTGCTTCCTTACGTGATTGAGTTTAATAGTGAAATAGAAGGTTTTAGCCCTAATAAGTATACGGTAGCTGCAAAAAAATACGCTAAGCTTGCTAAGATTGTGGGCATAGAGGGTAGTACTACTCGGCTATTAGTTAAAAACTTTATTCATGCTATTACTAAATTGCAGCATGAGATGAAGATGCCGATGCATCTTCAAGAATGTAAAGTTTCAATTGAAGAGATTAATAAATTTAAACAGGAAATCGCAAAAGGTGCATTAGAAGATGCTTGTATTATAACTAATCCAAGAACTGCAACAGCAGGAGACATTTTAGAAATCATTTATAAGATTAGTTAACTGATATTAAGAAGAGAAAAAGGTGGTGACAACAATAGAATATGGCTATTCATATAGAGGATAAACAACGTATTATCCAAGAGTTTGTACCTGGAAAACAAATTACATTGGCGCATATTATTGCAAATCCTACAGAAGATATCTATAAGAAGTTAGGGCTTATTACTGAGAAAATTAGTGCTATTGGTATTCTAACAATTACACCTAGTGAGGGAGCTATTATTGCAGCTGATGTAGCAACTAAAGCATCAGATATTGCTATTGGTTTTATTGACCGATTTAGTGGAGCGCTTGTTATAAGTGGAGACATTAGTGCTGTAGAAGCTGCCCTTAGGGACATTGTAGAGGTATTAAGTAATCAGCTAGGATTTACACCTACTTCTATTACGAGGACATAAGATATGAGCAGAGTAATTTTTATGGGAAGAACAGGTTGTGGGAAGACAACCTTATGCCAAAAATTGGATGAATTAGAACTTAAGTATAAGAAGACTCAATCTGTAGAATTATATAATCATGCCATTGATACACCAGGGGAATATCTGGAGAACAGAAATTATTATAGTGCATTGATTACAACAGCAGTAGATGCAGAAATTATAGCACTCATAGGAGACCCTACAGCTTCAGAAAATTTTATTCCACCAGCTTTTGCTTGCTCTTTTGCTAAAGAACTGATTGGCATCATTACTAAGATTAACTTAGTAGAGGATGAAATACAAATTCAAAAAGTAGAAGAAAGTTTAAAAGCTGCCGGAGTCAGTAGAATTTTTAAAGTAGATACAGTAGATGGTATAGGAATAGAAGAACTATTTGATTATTTAGAGCAATTTTTAAAATCTAAGAACTAAGCACATTTATAGATGATAAGTGAAAGAAGTGAGTGGATGAGAGAAGAACTTCTGAGTGTAGGGATTGATATTGGAACAAGTACAACACAGCTTATATTTTCAAAACTAATTATTGAGAATATGGCATCTAGCTATACTGTACCCAGAATTGTGATTGTAGATAAAGAGATTATTTATAGGAGTCCTATTTATTTTACTCCTCTTATTTCTATTAAAGAAATTGATGGACCTAAAGTAAGGGAAATTATTGAAAAGGAATATCAAAGTGCTGGTATTCATAAAGAGGATATCGACACAGGTGCAGTCATTATTACAGGAGAAACAGCTAGAAAAGAAAATGCAGCAGAGGTTTTAACCTCATTAAGTGGCTTTGCAGGAGATTTTGTAGTAGCTACCGCAGGTCCTGACCTTGAGAGCATTATATCTGGAAAGGGTGCAGGCGCTCATCTCTACTCAAAGACGCATAATACGACGGTAGTCAATATAGATATTGGTGGTGGGACAAGTAATTTAGCTGTTTTTAAAAGAGGGGATGTACAAGATACAGGGTGTTTAGATATTGGAGGAAGGTTAATTAAAGTTGATACAATATCAAAACAAATAACATATATTTCACCAAAACTATACACACTAATAAAGAAGTACCATTTAGGATTAGAAATAGGAACAGTGGCAACAAGAGATAATCTAAAGCCTGTTATTGATTTAATGGTGAAGGGGATTATGCAAAGTGTTGGACTTAAGCCTATTGATGAAGATTTTAATTTAATGGTTACTAATAAAGGCCTAAAGCTAGACGCCATAATAGAATGTATATCTTTTTCAGGAGGCGTAGCAGACTATATTTACTATGATGTAAGTAAATCAGGAGCTATAGAAGACTATTTTGCTTATGGGGATATAGGCATTCTATTAGGTGAAGCTATTAGAAATTCTGAAATCTGTAAGAAGTTGAAACTTGTAAGAAGTACAGAAACAATACGGGCTACTGTAGTAGGTGCAGGAACACATACGACTGAGATAAGTGGTAGCACGATTACTTATACAAAGAATACTTTTCCGATTAAGAATTTGCCTATTTTAAAAATGGCTTATGAAGATGAAGTAAATGGCCCGATTGTTTTAGCTGAAGCAGTAAAGAAAAAGCTAGAATGGTTTAAATTAGAGGGAGATTTACAAAGAGTAGCTATTGCCATAGAAGGTAAGGAAAATCCTAGATTTAAGGAAGTAGAAGATTATGCGACAGGACTAGTAGAAGGGATGAAGGAGCTTATCGAAAGAGAACTTCCACTTATTCTGATTGTAGAGAAAGATATGGCAAAAGTATTAGGACAAACCATGTATAACAAACTAGGTTTTCAAAAGGATGTTATCTGCTTAGATAGTGTGAAACTAGATAATGGGGATTACATTGACATCGGAAACCCTATTGCAGAAGGAACAGTACTTCCAGTAGTTGTTAAAACATTAGTATTTAATTGAAAGGAGTACCTATATGATTTTAAAGACTCAATTATTTGGACATACCTATGAGTTTAAATCACTTAAAGAGGTAATGGCAAAAGCCAATGAAGAAAAATCAGGAGATAGATTAGCAGGACTTGCTGCAACCAATGCAGAGGAGCGAGTTGCTGCTAAAGTCGTATTAGCTAATGTGACTTTAGAAGACCTTAGAAATAATCCAGCAGTACCTTATGAGCTTGATGAAGTAACTCGAATTATTCAAGATGATGTAAATGAAAAAATTTATAATGAATTTAAGCATATGACAGTAGCAGAATTTAGAGAATGGATTTTGGATGAAAAAACGACAGGGGCAGATATTAAACGAGCATCTAGAGGAATTACTTCTGAGATAGTAGCAGCTGTAGCTAAACTAATGTCTAATATGGACCTTATTTATGGCGCAAGTAAAATTCGTATTACTGCTCATTGTAATACAACAATTGGTGAAGCAGGAACACTATCTTCTAGACTTCAACCTAACCATCCAACAGATGACCCAGATGGTATTATGGCTTCTTTATTAGAAGGTTTAACTTATGGGGCAGGAGATGCTTTACTAGGATTAAACCCAGTAGATGATTCTACAGAAAGCGTTGCACGTGTCCTTAAACGATTTGAAGAAATCAAACAAAAGTTTAAAATTCCAACTCAAACTTGTGTCCTTGCTCACGTAACAACTCAAATGGATGCCATTCGTAAAGGGGCACCAACAGACCTTATTTTCCAATCTATTGCAGGCTCAGAGAAAGGAAATGAAGCTTTTGGTTTTAATGCAGCGATCATAGAAGAAGCAAGACAACTTGCTTTATCTGAAGGAACTGCAGAAGGGCCTAATGTGATGTACTTTGAAACAGGTCAAGGTTCAGAACTCTCATCAGAAGCACACCATGATACAGACCAAGTAACTATGGAAGCTAGATGCTATGGTTTTGCTAAACGTTTCCAACCTTTCATTGTTAATACAGTAGTTGGATTTATTGGACCAGAGTATTTATATGACGGTCGCCAAGTAAGTCGTGCAGGGCTTGAAGATCACTTTATGGGAAAATTAACAGGGGTATCTATGGGTTGTGATGCATGTTACACAAACCATATGAAAGCTGACCAAAACTCCATTGAAGACTTATCTGTTTTATTAACTACAGCAGGCTGTAACTATTTTATGGGTATTCCTCATGGTGATGATGTGATGCTTAACTATCAAACAACAGGATTCCATGAAACAGCAGCACTTAGAGTAATGTTCGGACTTACAGCCATTAAGCCTTTC
>JARKVN010000116.1 GCA_029851645.1 Cellulosilyticum sp.
GCCTCTATTCCTACATTAATTTGCTCAATGGCATTGGCTTGTTCCTTAGAAATATTGGCAATTTCATCGATTTTTTCTGTTACGATATTGGTTTTTTCTACTACAGCATATAATTCCCCAGCTGCCTCATCTGCAATCTTAGTTCCATTCTCAATTACTTTTACGATATTTTGAATGAGGGTTGTTGTATCTTCTACTGCTTCAGCTGATTTACTTGCAAGATTTCTTACTTCATCTGCAACAACGGCAAATCCTCTTCCATTTTCCCCAGCTCTTGCTGCTTCTATTGCCGCATTAAGTGCTAGTAAATTCGTTTCACCTGCAATGTCATCTATGGTCTTGATGATTTCTACAATTTCAGTAGAGATATTGCCGATTTCATTCATGGCTTCCATCAGCTTATTCATAGATTCATTACTATTGATAACACTTTCCCTAGCTCCTTGAGCTTCTTGACTTGTCTCTACTGAGTTTTTAGAACTATTTATAGCATTTTGAGAAATCTCAGAGATTTTACTTGCTAATGCTTGAAGAGAAGAGGATTGATCGATAGAACCTTCTGCTAGTTCTTGAGCGCCATTAGATACTTGTTCTGAAAATCTTAAGACTTCCTCTGAAGAAGCATTAATTTGATTCAGTGTTCTCGTTAACACTTCCTGTACTGTTTCTAAATCATTTTGGATTTGTACAAAATTCCCTTCAAATTGAATAGAAACTCTCTGTGTAAAGTCACCCTTAGATACTGCTCCTAATACCAGTGCAATCTCATGAATATAACTTGATAACTTCTTAATTGTAACTCTTGTAATTTCTGCTAGTTGACCAATTTCATCATCTTCAGTATAGTTTAGAGTCTGGTCAAGTTTACCTTCTGATAAACCTTGCATAGCGATACCTATTTCTGATAATGGCCTTAAACTTTCTCTAATTCGTTTTACCAAAAATACAATGAGCATTATAACAATTACTATCTGAACAATTACTGTTGCTCCCATAATTTGATAAGCTTCATAGTTAAATTCTGAGTCACTCATTGTTGTGAGGACTTTCCAGTCGACTCTTCCTAACGTAGTAGCTATAGCTACATATTCTGTATTATTTAAACAATATTTAAACATATCACTACTTGGATTTGCAATTTCCTCAGTAAATATTTTTTCTGTAAATCCAATCTCTGTAACATGTTTACCAACATTCTCTTCATTTTCATGAGCAGCAATTTGTCCATTTTGGTCTACAATCATACTAATTCCTGTTTCACCAAAAACATATTTGGATATAAATTCTTTAAGAGAACTAATTGTAATATCCACTACTACTATTCCTGTTACCGAATTATCATTTGGATGATACACAGGTGTTGCAATGGTTATACCTAGTTGCCCATCTGATGCGAAAGTGTATGGTTCTGTTATTATTGTTGTTTGCTCTGTTACTGCACCAAAATATGGGCGAGTTTTTAAAGAAAACTTATCCTTTGTATGTATATTCCCTCGGTCATTCATTAAAATGTCTTCTTCAATATTTCCAATTGAAATAAGAGAAATAATATCTGGACGTAAACTTTTTATCTCTTGAATCTGTTTTAATGCTAAAGAATAATCTTCATGAGTTCCCATTGGACTATCAAGTCCTGTATCTGCTAAGAAAGAACGAATCATAGAATTTTGAGCAAGTGTCTCAGTAATTCCTTCATATTCTTTAATAAGTCCATTGGTAGCTTCTACCATAATCCCATTAAATCCTTGAATCTGTCCTTTTTTTACTTTATTAATTCCACTTGAGGCAATCACTTGAACAATTGAAGCACCAATTACATTCAAACTAACTATTAATATAATTGTAAATATGCTTAACTTTTTACAATACTTTTGTCATTCTTATATTTTTGAATACTACTTTGAATCATAAATTTTCTAATATACTCCTTTCATTAGTGAATATAATTCGCTATAATAGCTTTCATTATATCGACTAAAATTTATTTATGCTTTAATGACTTTATAAAGGTTTGTTTGATTACGTTTTAATAAAACAGCACTATGGCTTAAGTTTTACTTTATCTTAAACCATAGTGCTTCTATATTTTACACTAACTTTTGCTCTTCTCCAAAGTAATCGTTTCTTTCTTTGCTATGGGCATCTTAATAATTACCTTAAATAAGTCTCCATCAATCCCAATCTCCAAGTTTCCACCTTGAAGAATAATTAGGCTTTGTGCAATAGCTAGTCCTAGACCAGAACCTTCTGTTGTTCTTGAAGCATCCCCTCTTACAAAACGTTCAGTAAGTTCATTAGGGTCTATATTTAGTAGTTCCTTAGATATGTTCTTAATGGTACAATAGCTATAGCCTTCTTCTTCATACATTTCTATATAGACTCTTGTTTGTGGCATCGCATATTTACAAACATTTGAAAATAAGTTCTCAATAACTCGCCACATATGTCTCCCATCAGCCAAAACCCATGTTTCTTCCATTTTATGATAGACTAAGGTTAAGTTACTTGCTTCTATTCTATCTAGGTATTCTCCTATCGCCTGACCTACTAACTCATCAAACCTTAGGATTTCTAAATTTGCCTTAAGATTTCCTGTAACTGCCTTAGAAGCTTCAACTAAATCTTCAACTAATTGTTTCAATCTATGGCTTCTCTCATCTAATACTTCAATATATTCTCTAGCTGTTTCATTTTCTATTTGTTCAGCTTTTAATAAATCAATGTAGCTAATAATAGAAGTAAGTGGTGTCTTTAAATCATGAGATACATTGGTAATGAGTTCTGTTTTGAGCCGTTCACTTTTAATAGACTCCCCTACAGCTTTCTCAAGTCCTGTTCCTATAGAATTAATACTTGTAGCTAGTTCTGTAAGCATTGGCAACGTCTTTTCTAACTCAATCTTTTTATCTAGCTTACCTTCTACGATATCTTTTGCCCCTGTTACAACTTTTCTATAATCTAATGCAAACTTTAAGAGGATAATTCCCCAAAATACATTCCATATAATTGGCCTAATTACAATATAGAAATTTGAATTATAGAAATCACTCGTTAGGATAATTAGTAAATCTATGAAAATATTAGCCACTATCATTATGCCTACTTGTACTAACAGTTTTCTTTTATTTTCCTTACTATAATAGATGTTTTTACATGCTTTAATGACCCATATATGCTCTAGGAAACTTCCTTTTTTAAGATGTTTTATAAAACTAGAAATAAAAAGTAACTCTATTCCAATTGTACTTATCAGTCCCCCTAAAAGAGTCATAAGACCTACCATATTATAAGTATAAGCTGCTGCTTTAGGCGCATTAATAATCTCTTCTACAAGCATTGATGTATGACTACTCCTTATAATATCTACGAGTATATGCATCACTATAAAACTTAAAGCTAGTTGGATTTCTAATGGTACTTGTTCAAATGCTTGTAACTTAATCTCACTCTTTTTCTCATCTTTACCGACTACAATGACCCAATAGATAAAAAATACTATCCCTATTAATAATGCTATAAAACCTATTTGAAGGCACTTTTTACCACTTTCCTTCCTAATTATAAAGTCTTTATAGCTCGTAAAAAAAGCATCCCCCTCTTCAAGTACTTCTTTAAGTCCTACATAAATACGATAGTTATCTTGTCCTACAAATTCATTTCCTGCGTAATAATTTGTATCATTTATATAATTGTCACTATAATAGTACCTTTCTTGATCTGAACCATATTTAAGACTTAAAATATAGTACCCATTTCCTACCAAATGATTAGGTCGTTTACTTAACTGGCTAATCGCCTCCTCCATCTCTTCTACGTTCATATTCGTAATAACCTGTTCCGTTTGAGTATTAACTGCAAAGTAGTCTATATTTTTATTATCTGTTACTAGTTCGTTTTGTATTTTTGAATAATAATTTTTTCTATCTGCTATAATCCCTTCTTTAGCTTCAGAATTCGAAAGCCCTCCGCCATCTCTTTTTCTGTACTTATTAATCTCTTCTTGCGTCACTTTTGTAAAAATAGTTGGTTCATTATAACGTACAATCCAATCTCTTACATAGCCTGCCTTACTAATCAAAGCCTCCCTAAACTCATAGCTTTCAAAATAGTTTGTAGAACTATCCATTATAGAAAAACCTATAAGCCCTATGAATAAAACGCATCCAGCAAGCACCATACTTATAAAGCTAATACTCTTTAACCACTTGCTATACATGACTTTTTTCCACCAGATATCCACTTCCCCACACCACCTTTATATACTTAGGTTCTTTGGGATTGATTTCAATTTTCTCTCTTAACCTACGAATATGAACAGCTACTGTATTCTCAGGTGCAACAGGTATATCATTCCATACATTTTCATAAATTTGATGCATAGAAAGAACCTGCCCCATGTGCCTCATTAAGTAGACTAGGATTTTATACTCTGTTGGTGTTAACCTTACAATTTCACCATCTAAGTAAACCGTTCCACTTTGTGTATCTACGCTTAAACCACCTGTTGATAACATTTGTGTTTTTCGCTCTAATGCCCCTAGCGTAACATATCTTCTAAGCTGTGACTTTACCCTTGCTAAGAGCTCGAAGGTGTTAAAAGGTTTTGTAATATAATCATCTGCTCCAAAATTAAGCCCTACAATTTTATCTGTATCTTCACTCTTGGCAGATAAAATAATAATTGGTATATTTTTATCCTGTCTAATTTTTAAAGTTGTAGATAAACCATCTAGCTCGGGCATCATCACATCTAATAAAATTAAATGTACTTCTTGTTTTTCAATCACATCAAGTGCTTCTAATCCATTATATGCCTTGATTACTCTATAACCTTCTTTTTGTAAGTGAAGCGTAATGGAATTTACAATTAATTTGTCATCATCACATACCAATATCGTATACATACTTTCTTCCTCCACCTTTTCTTACATTAGGCTTATTATCATTGAAATCATTCCCCTCTTATGATTTCATTATAACGACTTAATCTTACGAAGAACCAAATGGTTTTCTTACATTTTCTTAATACTTGACTTGCTTATGTTTATTTTTGGATTAATTTGTTCTTAGCTTTTTTAATAAGCCAATCTATTAACTCACCAGCTACTAAGATCCAAAATAGACCTGGATATTCGAAAGGGGTATATAGAAATATTCCTACTGTTAATAAAGTTGATATCAAAATAATAGTCAAACTACTTCCCTTTATCTCACTGACATCTTCTCTTTGTAAATACGCCTCTATTTTATCTTCATAAGAAAAAGATAACAGTCTCTCTATAATAAAGAAGCCCCAAAGTAATACTGACCCATATTTATAAGTCCATAGATACATTAATAAAATAATAATATGTGTAATCATCACAATTACAATCGGAAATTCTTTTTCTTCTTGATTCATACGATACCTCTTTAAATCCATATTGTTTATGCTTACTTTCTATTATTGTATCATATCCTTATAAAATCAATATTAATTTATTCACATATGGTGATTCACAATTTATCCACAGTTCATCTAACCTTACTTAACATTTTTTCTTATTTTTTTTAAGTTAATCCACATTTTTATGTAATCTATCAACATTTTGTGTATAACTTTTTTTAAAATGTGGATTAACTTATCACTTTATCCACACTTTTATTCTACCTTTATTTCCACTTCATTAATAATAACCGCCTCTATCTGAGCTATATCAATAGGCTCTGTAAAGGCATAGATACATTCTAATCGATTTTCTTCATGAGTGGCACCTTGTCGAAATACTTCTTGCTTCCTACCATCTTTAAACTTAATCTCAACCTTAGGAGTGTTATACATACTCTGTCCTTGATAAATTACCCTTAAAGATAGGTTGGAAAGCGTCATCTCTTCTATTGTTAGACTGGTATGATTCATCCAAGGAATTGTTTGGTCTGTCTTAATGATTTTTTCTTGATTTTTAATATCAATTTTAAAGCGAACCTTCCACTTCCCTTGAGTTGTTTGAAGTTTTTTTGAAAACCAAGTACTAACCTTCACTTGGCCTAAATGATCTATATCCCTAATGTCATAAATATAATAGCCTGTAGAAACTCTTTCCCCTTCCTTATTCTTTGAATACTTTCTAATATTATAGACTGTTTCTATTTCATTACCCCGTTCATCTTTAAAGCTGGGCATGTAGTCTCCACCTCCTATTCCTGACATTCTAATATGAAGCTGATTGTCTATAAAACCTATATTATCTATTCTACAATTACTTTCAAATTCTGGATAAAGGTCTAAATTTAAATTTCTAGAAGGTAATGCTTTTTTGGGTAAATGGTTCATAATCTCTTTAATTTCATCTTCTGTATACCCCTCATACTTTAATTCTTCTTCAGAAGTATGAGTTAGAAATTCTTGTGGCATTGGAATAGATGATTGACTTAAAAGTTCTGGATGTGCCATAAAAAAGTCTACTAAGCTTACCTCTGAATCCCAGTACTCTGTTTGTACCTCTATTACATCTTCTACTTCTAAAATCCCCTCTGAGCCTATCAAATTCTTATCCAGTGTCGCATCCAATTTAAAGGTCAACTTATTGGGCTTCTGATAACCTTCATCTATCATTCCCCATCCATAACTTGTCAAAGAATCTGTCTCTTTTCCTATCCCCCTAAAAAACTTAAAAGGATTCCATCCCTTAAATATTCCTTTCTCCTGTACTTGAAATTTTAACTCACCCAGTTCAATACCATTACCTTTAAAATTCTCACCCTCTTCCCTTGTGAGGTCAAATAAAATAAATGCACTTTGTTTATCCCCAACGATGCCTTGAACATTTAAAGTTATCCCCTCATGTGTATCACTTACCCCCAATTCTAATCCACTTTCTCCAATGTATTTTGTGTTTTCACCAAAAATAGCATTAAATATCTGGTCTAAATTTCCACTAGTCGCTGTTAGTGTAGTACCTATCACCAAAGTCGCAACTAATGGTAGAATCCATCTCTTTTTCTTCTTTCTTTTTCCTTTCCTTAAAGCAGTTACCTGATTCTCAAGAATACCTTCATCTCCTATTTGCTCTTTTTTTACTTCTTCTAGCACTCTATTTTTAATTTCTTGTAGCTCCTCATCTGTCACTTGCTCATCCTGAAACATCTCATAGTCTTCTTCCCTTAAGTTGATTTCCTTTAATAATTCATCTATATATTTCATAGGATAACCCCCTTTTCTAATAGCTTTCCTTTCAGCTTCTTTTTAACTAAGTACAATCGATTTTCTACAAATTTTTCTTCTAGCTTTAACCTATTACTAATTGCCCTAACACGCTCTCCCCAAAAATAACGACCTATAAAAATTTGTCTATCAGGTTCTGGTAATGCTTCCACTAGTTCTTGCACTAACCTCGCATTCATCTTCTTACCTATTTCTCCTACCATATCTACTTGTAACCCAATTTCTAACTCTTCTAATGGTAGATTCCCCAAGTTTTTTCCTTCCTTTTTAAGCTTTCTTAAAGTTTCATTTCTAGCAATAGTTGCTATGTAGCCTTTTAAACTTCCTTTAGTTTCATCAAAATGCTCTATAAAACGCCACAACTTAATAAATACATCAGCTATACATTCCTTGATATCTTCTTTATGGTCATACCCTAGATACCTAACTATAATCGCCTTTACAAATGGCGTATAAAGTACCATCGCTTGTTCTAATCCACATTCTGGGTTTTCTTTAATGAGTTCAACTAATGCCTTATCCTTCACCTATTTGCTCCTTTCTATATCAATATGGTTTAGTTCTTTATACTTATCTATACCTTACTATTTATTTTTTCACTAGCTTTTTTAATCTACTTTTTCATTATTTTTTAATGTTATTTGATACCACTACTTGGTTGTTAAACATTTTCAACCTAAAAAAGCCCATATCTTTTGATTATTTCAAAAGACATGGGTCTATCCCTACATTACCACCTTATGTTCATAAACGCCTCACATATCCTTACCTTTTCAAGTCGCCCTACTTTTCAACTTCTTTTGCTCGCAAGCTTTGTATCAGTTCTAATGCTATCCCTGTTTTTGCTGCAATCGTTTCATCATCTAGTATATCAAGTAGCGCTTTGGCTACATCTAACTTACCTTTCTCCACCCCTTTCTTCATTCCTTGTTCCATTCCTTGTTCCATTCCTTGTTCTATTCCTTCTTCTCTTCCTCTCTTCATCCCTCTATATTCTGCTTCTTCTTTCAATTCCTCTATTGTCCTTGTAATATTTGCAACCATATGTTTTACCTCCTCTTGATCCGAATCCAGAATTTCTACTGCCTGCTCTGCAATGCCTTCTTGTACTGTATTTCTTATCCAGTTTTTAAGTTCTAACCTCTCCCTATCTGTTAGCCTATTAAATGCTTGGGCTATTGTTACAATTCTGCTTAAGTATTCTTCCACATCAGTCTTTTGGTCTAGCAAAAATATAGCAGATGCAATACTTTGCTTCTCTATTAATTCAGCTTTTCCATACCTATTTACGTCTAATAGTAAATACTCAAAGTCCAATAAATTCTCTCCAAATCGTTCAGGCGTATCTATTTTATCCCTAAACCTTGTAGGTACATACCACTGTTCTATTCCATTATAGGTGACAATAGGAATAATTGCAGGTAATTTAAAAGTCTTCTTCTTAATCTCCTCAACCCTTACATCCTTTAGAACATCTCTCCAGATTTCTACCATATAAAATAATAATCGGATAGGCATACTATAATCTATAGAAGATTGAAACTCTAGCAGTACATAGAAAATAACCTCTTGTTCCCCTACTTTTCCACGATACACGATATCTGCTTCTAACTCTTCATAGTCTGACAAAATATAGGACTTATCTACTAAAATAAGTTGCTCAGGATTCATTTCCTTACTCCATGTGTGTTCTGTAAAATCTTGAAGCAAATTCAAGAAAATCTCTTTATTTGAAAAAAGTGTTTTATAGCTCTTATCATGTATATTATTAATCTCTTTTTTCATCTATTATAATTACCTCTCACTCTATTGATACCTCTATTATATGCTTTTGAGATTACTTTTTAAACAGCAAGCTTTTGATTTAAAATAAGGTAGAAAAACAAAGCAAACTGTACTACAATAAACCCAAAGCAACAACACCTTTTATTTTTATAATAACATAGCTAAGATGAGGTGAAATAAATTGAAAATATATGGTTGGTTAATTTATAATGGTGGACTTAAATCCCCTAAATATATGGAACTTAATACACTTTATATAAGAGCTGCTCAGAAAGTTGGAATTGAACTAGAACTTGTTGCTAACAATGAGATTTACTGCTTTATTCAAGATAATCAAAGTATTATTAAAACCCCTACCACTTCCAAGACACCTGAGTTTATCCTTTTCTTAGATAAAGACATCAGGCTTGCTAAACAGTTAGAAATGCTGGGGTATAGACTCTTTAATTCCAGAGAAGTTATTGAAAACTGTGATGATAAAATACTTACCTTCCAAACACTTGCAAATCATGGCATTACTTTGCCTAAAACACTTTCTTCTGCTCTTGTCTTTAATGGAACAGGTGATGGTGAGGCTGACTGCGGATTTACAAGCATAATAGAAGAAGAATTTAGTTATCCTATCGTGATTAAAGAAGCCTTTGGTTCTTTTGGTATGCAGGTCTATCTGGTTTCTAACCGCGAAGAATTAATAGCCAAACAAAAGGAGCTTCGCTATATTCCACATATTTATCAAGAATTTATTCGTTCAAGCAAAGGACGTGATGTCCGTATTTATGTAGTAGGTGATAAGGTCGTTGCTTCTATGTACCGTTTTTCTGAAACAGATTTTAGGGCGAATATTTCTAACGGTGCTGATATGAAGCCTTATCAACCTAACAAAGCCTTTTGTGAACTTGCTCTTAAAGCCAGTAAAGTGCTTGGTGCAGACTTTACAGGTGTGGATTTATTATTTGGTGCTAATGATGAACCCATTCTTTGCGAAGTGAACTCCAATGCACATATCAAAAATATCTATGATTGCACAGGTGTTGATGTAGCTGAGTTTATCTTTAAACATATTTTAAATCAACTTAAATTAAAGGCTCTCAACTCATGAAAAAGGGACTATTAATCTACAATCCGGAGGACTACAAGAAAAATAAATGGTTTGTTAAAGAGTTTCTTACTAAAGCTCCTAAACATGGCTTAGAGCTGTACTTAATCCTAAGAAATCAACTGATGCTTAGTATAGATGAACAGGGCTTGTTTGCTGCCTATGCTGTTATAACGACTTCTCTGACTCGCCTTCAAGGGTTTGATTTTGTGATTAATCGTACTCGTGATAGTCTGATTGGAAGTCATTTTGAAAAAATGAATTGCCGGGTTTTTAATAGTTCTTATGTTACTGAAATTTGCAATCATAAAGGTAAAACCCATGAACTTATTAACAGTCAAGGTATTTCTTCTGTCACAACACTACTTTGTAATGTCCAATACTTTAATCCATCTCTTATCCCTTTTGATTATCCTATGATTTTAAAGTCAGTAGATGGACATGGTGGCAATGAGGTTTATTTGGTTGAAGACGAAGTTAGTCTCTTTACATCTATTAACACACTCTCCACTTCAGATTTTATCTTACAAACTCTTTGCACCAATCCTGGCATAGACATTAGAGTATTTACATTAGGAAAAGAAATTATCGCAAGTGTTAAACGTTTCTGCACCACTAGCTTCAAATCAAATTACTCTTTGGGTGGCAGCGTTGTCAGCTATCAGCTTACACCTCATGAAGAAACACTAGTTTATAAAATACTAGATTCATTGGAAACAGACTTTGTAGGTATTGATTTTATTTTAGACCAGAATGGCAACCTTTTATTTAATGAAATTGAAGATGTCGTAGGCACTCGTACCCTATATCTTACTTATCCAGATATTGATATTGTAGACCGTTTTCTGTCCTATATCAAAAAGACATTGTAATATTTAAAAATGGGGGCGGTTCTGACAAAGTTGTCAGAACCGTCCCCACCTTTCTTTTATTACTTCACACTATTTCTATACCATATATAGGACATTACTGTTGGTATACCCGTACTCATGATAAGACCTGACATAAGTATCCAAAAAGCGGTTTGTTCTGTTACTAGGAAAGCTGATAGTGCTACTACAATCCCTAAGAGAAACATTAATTTTCCACCTAAACGGTTGGTCTTATTCCAGACATCTGCATTAGATAACGTCCAAGGCGTCTTAATACCCATATAAAAGTTATTTTTAATCTTAGGCAAAATATTCCCTATAAAGATAAAGAGTAAACCTATTAAAATCATAACAACTTTAGTTACCGAAATTTTACCTGGTGTGAATGATTCAAATAAAATAATTGCAAACATAACATCTATAAAAGCAATCATACTTAAACAAAAACCATCATAGTACTTATTAAACTTCTTATAGTTCTCTTTTCTTGGGTCTATCTTTGGTAATACATCAAATAAAACTGCAAACATTATTCCCATTAAAGCAATTACCCACAAATTTGCTTTCCCACTATAAGTTACAGTCCCATCAATATCCCAATGGGTTGGTACTTCATCTGGTATTTTACTATAAAGTAATGCTAATACAATTGGTGGAATGACTCCTAATACATAAACTAATGTTTTATATATTTTATTTTTCATCGTCTTCGCCTCCATTTACCCCTGACTTTAAGTTCATGACCCATCCCATTATTTCATCTAGAACACTCATATTTAATTCATAAAAAATAAATTTTCCTCTCTTATCATCATTAATTAAACCAGCCTCTTTTAGCAAGGAAAGATGATGTGAAATAGTTGCACCTGTCATCTCAAAGTGGCTCCCTATCTCACCTGCTGTCATCGCACCATCTTTTAATAACTGAAGGATGTCTCGTCTCGTTTGATCTGAAAGTGCTTTAAACGTCTGTTGGAAACCCACCTTTTATCACCTCTATTATTTAGATATTTATCTAAATATAAAGTATCACTTCCCATAAAAAAAGTCAACAACATTTAGATATTTTTCTAAACGTTATTGACTCATCTTATTTTAGTTTTCAAGCCCTAAAATCTCATCGATAATACATCTAGCCGTTGTAATTTTTTTTGGTAATAAAGGAGGTAAATGATTCTTATCATACCATCCTGCATCCAAAATTTCTTTGCCATCTACCTTAATTTCTCCACTTTCATATTCAGCAATAAATCCTAGCATGAGTGAATCTAAAGATAACCAAGGTCTGCTTTGCACATACCTAATATTTTTTACCTTAAGCCCTACCTCTTCATAAATCTCTCTTTTTACTGCAGTCTCTAGTGTTTCTCCTTGTTCCACAAAACCTGCAATAATGCTGTAAAGCCCTTCTCTAAAATTAGCATTATGCGCTAGTAAAACTTGCTTTCCTTTCTTAATACCCACAATAATAGCTGGTGAAATTCTTGGATATTGGATACTCCCACAATTTATACACATTTTTGCACGTTCATCTTCTTTTCTACTATAGGTTTTTCCACAATAACCACAAAACTGTGTGGATTTATCCCAGTTCAAAAGATGCTGCGTCTTAATTGCTATAAAATATAGTTCTAATGTTTCATTCCATCTAGAATCTTCATAGGCTATCCACTCTAAGTCTCTTTCTTGTAGCCCCTGCTCTATCTCCTCTAATGTATGTATCATTTGATAAGCAAAGCAAGGCGTACCTTCCCATTTCCCTAAGTACCATAATTTTCCTGGATTATCTACCCATTTGTTCACTTCCTCATAGCTAGGCAATATAATCTTCCCTTGATGGACTTTGCCTATGATTCTCTTATCATTGTAAATAAAACAATAATCACTAGCTTGTATCTTTTGATTTGCTTTATATTCAGGCCAAAAGCTCATATAACCTTCCAACTGTTTCATCACTTCACCTAAGGGTTATTCCCCTTCCTCCCCTCAACCTATTTTTAATGATTGCTTATGATCCTAACTTTATATTAAACCTATTGGACAACTTCTACTTTCTGATGCCTCTTCTTTAAACACTTCAGCTCTTCTTTTCTTATTAATCGCATTAAGTGCACGCATCTTAAAACGCCCCAATTCATTAAGCTTATAAAAATGAGCTAAGTCACTTGCTAAAAGCACACTATCCATTATTAAATATTTAAGGTCACCTAGGTTCTCCTCTTGCTCTTTTTCAACCTCTAAGGCATTTACGCTCTCCATAAGTTTTTCAAACTTTTCTTTACCTGACACTAACTCACTCTTAATTACTTCAGGAATAATCATCATAAAATCAGTGTCTACTAATTGCATTACAAAATCCATATAAACATCATTTTCTTTCATAAACTCTTGATACACATTAATTAATTCCATATAAACTCCTTATTTATTAAATCAAATTATACTTCTATTCTTAGTTATACTCTTTACAGTATATTTTCTTTTATCTTACCATGACGTTCTCATAAAGCAAAGTACTAGCTTATCTTTCTATTTATACCCATTTTCATTCGTAAATGTGCTTAGCATCTTTAGGCAAATCCTTAATATGCTTAATAAATGCTAAACTTCTACTTGCCTCTTCTATATTGTACTTATAGCCAAGTGCTTCTCCCACCTTAGGTGCTACTTCCATAAATAGCTCACACGCTATAATTAATGCTTCCCAAGCTAATTTATCATTTGACAAATTAAAGGTTTGCATTAATCTATTCCACCAGTCCTCTTTAATATAGGATTTTAAATACTTATTGGCCTTCCCTATGCTTAACGTAAACTGAGTTTTAGTTCCTACATACCAAGAAAGCATGGTTAATAGCTCCTCTCTTACACAATAGTTCATCTGCTCTATGGTATAAAGAATTTCTTCACGCCATAACCCTTTTGCACAGTAAGGTGCTACCCACCAAAATTCATTGCATCTACTATAATACTGCTCATAAGTAGGTTTTTTTACCCAGTAATCCTTATCAGAAGGCTCAGGTAGCTTCTTTAAACAATCATCTTTATCCAAAAGAGGAACTGTAAGCTTATCTAATCCATACTCCTTCTCTACTCTCTCTAAAGGTTGTAAGTGTAAATCAATACGGTTCCCATCTGTAAACTGCATTAAATAGGTATATCCTCTATTAAAATCCACCTCCTTGCCTAGCATTTTATCTACTTTATCTGGTTCCTGGGAAATAATAAGCTCTCCAAATACACTTCCCCAACCCTCATCCTCTATAAAGCCTATAGTATCAGTTACCACATAAACTATATCATAATCTTGAAAAATATCCTTTCTCGCCTTAGGATTAGCTCTAGAACCATTCATATAGACAGCCCTTACTCTAGAGTCTGCTTTTGCTACATCTAATATTAATTGAAACATCTCTTTTTCACTGCGCATCTTTTCCCTCCTGTACTTGCTCTAATTCTTTTAAGTCACTTTATTTTTTTAATCCACCTTATCTATATCATACCCTACTTTTGAACTACTACTAAGAAATATACTTAATTTCTTTGTTTTTTCTCATTATAAAAGACCCTATCACCCATTTGTGGTAAGGTCTTTTGATATTTTAATTACTTTTAGCTGCTAACTGAAAAATTCTATCTAGCATGACTGCTACTTGTGCTCTACTTGTAGAATCTTTTGGCCCAAAGGTACCATCTGGTTTCCCATTAACGATTCCCTTCTTAGATAAAGCTTGTACTGCTTCTTTAGCATAGTTACTGATTTTAGCTTCATCTTTGAAGTTTATACTTTGCTCGTTCACATCTATTAAGTCCATTTTTAGAACCGTTAAAGTACGGTAAAGCATTGCACTAATTTCTTCATTGGTAATTGCATCATTGACACCAAATGAACCATCTGCTCTACCCGATGTAATACCTGATTCATAAAGAGCGATAATCCCTTCTGTATACCATTTACCTGCCTGCACATCATTAAATGGATTGTGCTTCATCTCACCTTTTATTTCAAATGCTCTAGCTAATAATGTAGCAAATTCTCCTCTAGTAATAGAAGCATTAGGTTTAAAGGTACCATCTTCATAGCCTTTAATAATTCCTTTGCTTGCCATATTGTAAATAGATGCTTTTGCCCAATGATTTTCTAAGTCACTGAAGTTTACAATAATAGGATTTTCTGCTTCAGTATTAGTTTCTGTGTTGGTGTTATTATCAGTTGTAGGCTCTTCAACACCACCATTTGGCTTATCGTGATTACTATTTCCACCACTACTTGGCTTATTACTGCTACTTCCGCCACCATTGTTTGGCTTATTATTATTACTTCCATCACCATTGTCTGGCTTATTATTACTTCCACCGCCATCATCTGGCTTATTATTATTGTCACCACCATTATCTGGCTTATTATTGTTACCACCATTATCTGGTGTATAGCTTCCTTCTGTATAAGTGTACTTTACATCCTCATACAAATTCGTTGTGTAATCTTTTCCTATCACTTTAACATAAAGCTTATCTTCATCTATTGTAAGCTTACCACTTGTTTCTAGTGCAAAACTTATTGTTCCTATGCTTCCGCCGCTACTTACAATCGGTGTGTTCTTATCTTCTGAAACCATATAGGTAATCAGTTGCTCTTTATTATCTGAAAGACTCTTAAGCTGATAGGTATGATAACCTGCATCTTTTAATGTCCATTCAGCCTTATCCACGCCTTTAATATCATCTGCTACAATCCCTACTTCTACAGCAACAACATCTTCTGTTAACCCTTGTAATACTAAATCTATATTAACTTTATTACTACTTGTTTGATGATGATTTAATTGTAATTGAGGGGTATTGGTACTTGCTTGTACCGAATGAGTACAAGCAAGTATTGAGCCAAGCGTAAGTAGCCCTACATATTTATTTTTTAATCCTCTCATCATTAGCCTCCGTCTATTGATCCGCTTATTTAGATTCATATCTTGTCAAATCAGACTATAACTATTATTGCAAGTTAATAGTTGGTAAGCTCTCTGCATTTGGTACTAAAAGCCATTTTGTATCGCTTACTAATCTACCACCTGCTATTGAAGAAGCCTCATCTGTTCTAAACATATTTGCTTTTATTTGAGCTGGTAAACTTTGCTCTTTTGGTATAAACATCCAAATTCCATTACCTACTTTAGACACTTGTTGGTCTTCTGGAATTTCAGCAAACATATAAATTTCGCCTTCTACAGCCTCCACTTTAGTTTCTTTATCATAATTAGGTCTTTCTGAGCTATCAAAATCTTTTTCATTTACATATTCTGCTGATACAACAATCTTGCTGTAAACAGGATGTCCTCTATAAGAACCCATTACCACTAAAGTACCTTCTGGTATGCTGCCACTTCCAAAGTTATAATCATGTCCTAAGTAACCAATTGCACCATCTGTAAAGTAAACCGCATCTCCTGGATAAGCTAACACATCTACTTTATTTTCACTTAGTGTTTCAATTGGTTTACCAGTTATACGAATATACTTCGCATCATAAGACCAAATACGGTCATCATCATCTTTTGTTCCTGGTTTATTGAAGTAGATATATTGTGTGCCTGCTTTTAACTTACTATTTTTAGCAACATGCCAATCTACACCATCTTGACTAATTTCTACTTGATATGGCTCATCCGTTGTTACATTTACATCTGTTAATTTAAGCCCTACTACTTCTGGTGTGTTTGGTAAGGTAATTGTAAGGCTACCTGGTGTTGTACGCTGCATTGTAAACTCTGAACGCGCAATCGTTCCATCTGTAGCAATATAAACTTCGTCTGCTTCTGCTTTTGGTGTATGGTTTAATAACTTATCATAGGCTACTGCACTATAAGTATGTGTTACATTATTTGCTGAAATAGGATCTCTATAAGTATTTTCCTCTGTAAATCCAATGAGCTCACCATCTCTATAGATTTCATATCCTAGTAACGCATCTTGGTTCATTGTTGTTGAAAGTGTTAATTCTACTTCCTTGTCTAATGTATTTTCACCTTGTACTACTTGGGCTTTAATATCTACAGTATCACCTTGGTTCATTCCTGTACCTTTATTTAAGCGATAACGTCTTGCTTCATCATTTAAGTAGTAAATTGCACGTGTTTCTTCTGGATATTTTTCTGTATATCGCTTAGTTTCTTCTGTAACTTTTATGCCCCATCTTTCAAAGAATGGTGTTAAATCCTTTTGAGCTGCATCACTTGCGATACGAACAAAGTAGTTATGTTTATCTACATTTTGGATATTTTGACTTCTAGATAACTGATGAAGTTTTGGATAGAAAGTCCCTACTCCCTCTGCATCATCATAGGCTAAATGAAGTTGCCAGAACATACCTAGGTTCACAAATACATTACTTGCAAAACCTGTATCCTTTGAAGTCACTTTTTGATAAATTTTAGGATAAACATCTGAAGTTTCTAATCTAGATTTTCCCCCATTAATTGTTTGGGCAAAAATTGAGAAAATGTTATTGGTTACTTCAGCCGTAACGAATGCTTTATCATTAATAACGTGACCTATCTCATGATTAATCCCCCATCCAAAGTAACCATCTTGACTACTGCGTGTATCTGATACAAGACCTGCTCCGGAACGATATTGAATGCCTATATGTGTTCCTCCTGCATACATGAATACCCCATTGCTCATTGGCATATAGCGTATATTAATACGTGTAGCTGGATAGCGGTCTCTAGCTTCTGCTGCATTTTCTGAAAGTCCTAAAATAGCATAATGTAGCTTCATATTAGTATCCCAAGTCATGAGACTTTCATAAAGACGCTCTACTTGTGATTCAAGATTTCCCTCTATTCCACTTGTAATTCCTCTTAATACTTCTTCAGCTGGTAAAGATAAAAGAATTTTATCTGTTCCAATTTCTGTTACATTGTGTGGATTTTTCTCTAAGTTGGTTTTATCTAACTTAGAAACATAGTCTGTAAGTTCTGTGATATACTGACGTACTTGGTCTTTAATCGTACTTTCACTTTGTGTTAAATCTAAGACCTCTAAAGTTGGCATATCTTTTGCATGGACAATACGTACAGTTGTTGTAGCTTGTGGTTTTCCATTATAGCGTAAGTAGATTGGGCCACCCTTAGTAATGTTGTAATTAACTACTTTAGGCACTTTTATTACATTACGCCCTTGTTTTAATTGAACAGACTTTTCCCACTCTCCATCACCAAAGAACTGAGTAAATACTATTTCTGGTAAAGTACCACCTTCTGGTGCATCTACGTAAACTACTATTTCATCATCTGCAAGTGCCATTACGCCTGCTGGTTGTAAGTCACTTAGACCAGGCATTGCAAAGTTCTTATCATTTGCTGTACTCTTGTCTCTTGTTTGAACTACTTCAACCACTTCACCTATCTTCGCACTACTTCCTGAGGTTAATAGTTCTTTAGCAAGTTGTAACTCTTCTTTCAAGACATCTTTATCTACAAAAAGAACTGCTCCACCAAGTGCGTCTAATTCTTTTTCTAATTTCTCTATATCTTCAAGCTTTACATTGCTATTTAACTTCGTATAAGTACCATTTGCAAATAGGTTATCAATACGTTCAATTAAATCAAAATATTCGTAGAACATGACTTCTGAGATACTCATGTTACCAGCGCCATCCCATTCAAATACATTTACTTCTATTTTAGCTACCTTTGTTTTCTCAAATGGTAAAATCATTAGACCATCTTTTCCAATAATTGGAATAGCTGTCTTTGTATGTAGTACTTTAGGCTCACTATCTAAAGTTTCCCATACTTTAATGCCATAATAACTTGCATATTCCCAGTATTTTTTCGTCCCTTCATGACGGTCAAAGTCAGTATCTAATCTTGGAACAAATGCCACATAGTCCATTTCATAAGGCTGGTCAAATGTCGCACTAAATCCTCTCGCTTTTTGATAAGTTTTAGCTGTCCAGTGAGTCATAAAGTCTCCATCCATAATATTTTCAACTTTAAATCCTTCTGGATAGAACTTCTCATCCACATTACTTGCATCTAATAAACGGATTTCTTTAACTTTTGTATTATCTATTCTATTGTGAGTTGGGATTTCTGGCATAACAAGCTCTTCTTCTGTTGGTGTTGCTGTTACCACCTTAGATGGTCCGCTTTCTCCTGAAGTATTAGTCGCTGTTACATAGAACATATAGGCTACATTATTCTCTAATCCTCTTACCATAACACCTGAGTTAATATTTTCCATCACTGTATAAGAGGCATCTGTTTCTTTCTTGTAGTAAAGGTTTGCTCCTGATGCGTCATCACCTATTCTAAAGCTTACTTTAACACCTTCATTAAGTGGCGTTACATTAACTTCTGTTGGTGCTGATGGTTTTGCTTCTGGTTCAGGTATTGCCATGATTTCACTTGATAAAGGCCCTTCCCAATCACCATTAACTGCCTGTATGACAAAGTAGTATGGCGTAAAGTTCTCAAGTCCTTCGATTGTAATTTGATTACTTCCTACCTGTCTTGTTTGTTTATAAACACCTGACTCTGTTCCATAACTTATTTTATAACCTGTAACATTTGGAACTTGATTCCATGAAAGGACAATCCCCTCATTAATCGGCTTACTTTTAATCCCTTTAATAGTTCCTTGCTCTTGGTTAACCGCCTGGTCTACCACATCTTCTAAAAATTCAATTTTAGAAATAGAAGCAAGTAATCCACCTTCATCATTTGTATCTGTTACTTCAATTGTTAGTTTTTGAAGAGGTACTTGCTTACCTAAGTTAATTGTAATGACATTCTGAGTTGCTCTTGTTCTAGCAGTTTGATAGGTTGAAACAGCAGAAAATGGCTGTCTTACTTCTTTCCCTTTTTCATCTTCATAAACAACATATCCAGCTGTAGGTGCACTATCTACTGGTGCCATAATATTAATTTGAGAAACGCTTACCTTTTCTTTAAAGCTTACTGGAACTTTAATAGGATGTTCTTCTGTAACAGGTACATTGCTTACTAATTCTACACTTGTCTCGTCATTTCCATCGAATAAACTACTAACAGACCCTTGAACTTTTACATTACCGCTGTTACTCGTTTCTATTTCGCTTTTTACCTTATTCTCATCTAATATCTCACCTAAAATAACCTTTGTATTGTAAGTTTTGGCCTCTCCTTGGGCATTTTGGTTCCAATAAAGCTGAGCTAAATCTTCTACATCAACCTCATCATCTCCATTAAAGTCCGCCTTTAAATCGCTACTTTCTAGCGCTTTTTTCATAGCTTCTAAATCTACTTCATCTACCTTACCATCTTGATTCACATCACCTACTGTAAAAGTATTATTTCCCGTTCCTAATACAAGGTGTTTCTCTGTTTTCGTTAAATCTATTGGTTCAGAAGTATAAGTTTTATACCCCTTACCAGTTAAACGAACTTGATAGGTTCCTAGTGGTAAATCATCAAATAAAATATGTAAAGCAGACTCAGAAGGCGTTGTTTGAACTTGATAGTTTTGTCCTTGTAATTGAGCACTTAAAAGATTTTCCTCTTGCTTAAGAGGAAATGTTCCCATTAACTTATTGTCCTTTAATAACTCAATCTTTAAATCAAGTTTCTCCCATGCAGCTACTGGATAATCTAGACTTAAAGTCACTTCTAAATCAGCCTGTGCTGTACTAGGCTTATTAGTCTGTGCGAACGTTGTCGTAGGCATTTGTGCTAATAATAAGGCACCCACTAATAAATACGTTAGTTTCTTTTTCACTTTGTCTTCTCCTTTTCTAGTCAATTCTATTTACTATTTTTTTACTGCTTTTATGTATTTCGGATATTACCTTATTTTACTTTACATAATATCTATTACCCCTATTACTTAAATAGGTACCTAACTTCTTTAGTTGTTTTATTTTTGAACTTACAAAAAAGCCATATAAAAGCCTTCTAGCTTTTATACAGCCCTTTTAATTCTATCATTTTTATTAAAGTAAAAAATGACTCATCTGCCCTGTATGACATAAAGATAGTCTATGAAGCGCTCTTGTACAAGCAATATAAAGTAATTGTTTATCTTCGCTTTCATGATAGGTCTCTTCATTTACCTCATAAACAATAACAGCATCATATTCCAAGCCCTTTGCCATGTAAATTGGCATGATTAGAACCCCTTTTGTAAACTCTTCTTGCTGTGCATCTAGTTTATGAATCTCCATCTTATGAGCTAGCTTACTGTACACATGGTTCACATCTCTCTTGGATTTACAAATAATTGCAATGGTTTCATACCCATTTGCCTTATATTCTTTTACCTGTTCTTCTAACCATCCCATAAGTTGCCCCTCATTTTCATGACCTGCAATAATCGGAGCCTCCTCATGTCTTTCATAAGCAATAAGTGCACTAGCATTTTCTCTAAGCTTTTGTGTAAATAAACTAATTTCATAAGAAGATCGATAGCTCTTATCTAATTTGAGCTTTAAGGCTTTTTTAGGCTGTAGTGCCTTTACGATTTCATCGTATAACGCTTCACTTTCATTCTTTTCAATGGTTTGCCCAATATCACCTAACACTGTATACTGAGCGCCTTTAAAAATTTCACCTAATACTTTATATTGAAGTGGGTAGTAATCCTGAGCCTCATCAATAAGAACCTGCTTAATCTGAGGACACAAATGCTCATCTTCAAGCTTTAGCTTGAGGTAGAGTATAGCCATCCCATCTTCATAGCTTAAAATTTCGGCTCTTAAGCTACGTGCTGTATGCTGACGTATACTTTGAATAGACTTAGGCAAAGTTAAACCTTTACTTAATCGATTAAAGAGTGCCTCCTCCTTAAAAAGTCTTTGATAAAGCTTGAAGTAATCAATCTTCACAAAACTTCTTATTACTTCTAAGCTTTCTGCCTTATATTCTTGAAGTTTTCTATCTATATCCTCATCCTCAAAGTAACTGCCTTTTCCTTTAAGTTCTTTAACAAGTTCTTTGCGCTTGGTCTTTTCATATTCTGCAAGTTTTTGTTCTAAGCTATGCTCTATACGTTTTAGGCGACGTCCTACTGCCATTTTTATTTTGTTATCCAAAAAGCTTTTTCTAAGACTTTCCTTATCCGCAACAAGTTCCCCTGCATAGTAAATGTCTTTAAATTCAATCATGTCTTTCTCATAAGCTTCTACTAGGCGGTCCATAAGCTCAGTAAAGGTGCTTGAACCCTTGAAGCGAATCGTATTTCTAATTGAATTTCTATGTTTATGCGTTATCATATGCTCTAACTGACTTACTCTCGTACGCATCCGATATCTACCTTTAAAGTAAAGCTCAAATAGCTCTTCCATCGTACTATAAGTTACATTATTCTCGCCTAACTCTGGTAAAACGGTTGAAACATATTCTCCAAACAAGTGATTGGGCGAAATAATCATAATATTATCACTTGTAAGCCCTTCACTCATACGCTCATATAATAAGAAAGCAATACGATGCATGGCAATAGAAGTTTTTCCACTTCCAGCTACCCCTTGCACCATTAAGAGGTCATTCCCCTTATCCCTAATAATTAAATCTTGTTCCTTTTGAATGGTTTCAACGATATTCTTCATATAACTAGACGCATTGTTCCCTAGTGCTTGTTGAAGCATTTCATCTGTAATGGCAATAGATGAATCAAAGTAATACTTTAACTCGCCCTTTTCAATTTCATACTGCCTCTTTAAACTTACTTCGCCCCTAATCTCACCACAAGGCGCCTGATAACTTGCTGCCCCAATTTCATTACGGTAAAACATACTCGCAATAGGTGCCCGCCAGTCATATACTAAAACATCATAAGACTTATCATCCATAATGTTTTGATATCCTAGATAGATTTTCTCTAAATCTTCCTCATCCTCCGTAAAGTCAAATCGTGCAAAGTAAGGTTTATCATAAACTCTCCTATATTTTTCTACGTTACTCAACTTATGTTCATACTGAGCTGTTTCCATGCGTTCCATAGCATGAAATTGACTTATTTCTATATTTCTATCATAATCATCTACTGTAGAAATACCGCCATCAAACATTTCTTTTCTAAGCGCCACTAGATTTTTCTTTTGCTGATCGGCTAATTCACCTGCCCTACTAATGTTTTCATCTAGAAAACGGATAACTGACTTTAAATACTCTTTTTCCTCAACTAATATTTTATCGTAATCACTCATGCCTTGCCTCCAATTCTATCTGTCTATGATAGCATGAGTTAATAGGCTTTGACCACCAAAACAACCTATCATTTTATGGGAAATTTAACTTATTAAATCCTTTTCAATTCATAAAATAAAAGAGTATAATTAAATTTACTATGTTTTATTCTTACTATCATGTAAAGGAGTCTATTTATGAATTTTTTAGAGCTACTCATTTTGGCCATCGGACTTTCAATGGATGCCCTTGCAGTATCTATCGGTAAGGGGCTAAGTTTGAGAAAAGGTGATTTAAAAAAGGCAATTATCGTTGGGTTATATTTCGGTAGTTTCCAAGCCATAATACCTCTTATAGGCTATCTTTTAGGTACACAGTTTGAAAGTAAAATTACGGCTATTGATCACTGGATTGCCTTTGCACTACTTGGTTTCATCGGTATTAATATGATTCGTGAAGCTTTATCTGATGATGACGAGGAAATAGATACGGATTCTGTGGCTTTTAAAACTATGATTATTTTATCTATTGCTACAAGTATTGATGCACTTGCTGTAGGTGTTACTTTTGCCTTCTTAAAAGTTAATATTCTCTTTGCCGTAACAACTATTGGTATTTGTACTTTCCTTTTATCTACTATAGGTGTCCAACTAGGCAGTGTACTTGGCAGTAAATATAAATCCCGTACAGAACTTGTAGGAGGTATTATTTTAATTGCTATGGGCATTAAAATTTTAATCTCTCACCTCATTTAGGATTCTTAATTAAAAAATTTTATATTGACTCAAACAACAAAAGGGTTACTACAACTAGTTTATCTAGCTGTAGTAACCCTTCACGAAGTGAGCTTACACTTAAGCTTTTACTACGTTTTCAGCTTGTGGTCCACGATTACCTTCAACGATATCGAAAGTTACTGTTTGACCTTCTTCTAAAGTTTTGAATCCTTCACCTTGGATTGCTG
>JARKVN010000117.1 GCA_029851645.1 Cellulosilyticum sp.
GCTACCCAAAAATAAAAAAAGAAGTTAAAGAAATAAATCTTCAACTTCTTTTTGAAAGAGTCCATGCTTGAAACAATGCTAACTTAATGACATTGATTCTATTCCTAGTCACTCTTTTTTTATCTTATTATTCTCTATTGAAGCAGTCATTGATTTTGTGGAATCACTAATCTCCTTATTAGTATGCACATGTTCATGACTATAAGCCACTTCACCATCAATTAAAGTATAAAGGGTATGTGTAAGCGTTTGCATGGGGTTATCATCAAATATTGCAATATCTGCATCCTTTCCTACTTCCAAACTCCCCACCCTATCTGCCACCCCGCAGATTTCAGCTGCATAAATCGTTATGGCTTTTAGGCCCTCTTCTATTCCCAAACCATCTCTAGCCGCAAAACCTGCACATTTAGGCAAATATTGTATAGGCGTTACAGGGTGATCTGTTGTAATTGCTACTTTAATGCCTTTTTGACGCAATATCCCAGGTGTTCTAAAACTAACATTTTGCACTTCAATTTTATTACGTGCTGTCAAAGCTGGTCCAGCAATAACTGAAAAACCTGATTTTGCAATTTCTTCTGGAATCAAATACCCCTCACTACAGTGGTCTAATGTCATAATTAGATGAAACTCATGAGCAATACGCATCGCCGTTAAAATATCATCTACACGATGAACATGAGCTTTTAAGGGGATTTGCCTTTTAAGTACTGGAATCCAAGGTTCTAGCCTAAAATTTATCTCAAAGTCTTCGTTATTTTTCTGTGCCTTTTCTTTCTTATCTAAGTATGTGGCAGCTTTAAAAATTTCCTCACGAAGTAGTCCCGCAATAGCCATACGTGTTTCTGGCATCTTGTCTTTAGTGCCATAATTCTTTTTAGGATTTTCTCCAAAAGCAACTTTCATAGCAGCAGGAGCCTGTACAATAATTTCATCAATGACACGCCCTTTTGTCTTGATAAAAGCAAATTGTCCTCCTACAATATTGGCACTTCCTGGCCCTACCATAATAGAAGTAATGCCTGCTCTTACGGCATCATCAAAAGCTGCATCTAGCATATTAATCCCATCAATGGCTCTTAAGTAAGGTGTAATCGGGTCTGCCATCTCATTACAGTCATCCCCTTCCATCCCTTTCTTTTCTTCTGTGATTCCCACATGACAATGCGCCTCAATCATACCTGGCATCACCCAGCCACCTTTTGCATCAATAATTTCCATATCCTCTGTTTCTTCTATATGCTCTTCTATGGCAACAATCTTTTGCCCATCTATTAAAAGACATCCGTTTTCATAAGACTTTCCTACCATTGTTAAGATTTTTCCATTCTTAATTAATTTCATTGTCCCACCTACTTATTTTCGACTTCTCTAATGTGAGTATTATTTCTATCTTTTTCATAAAATATGCTTTCTGACAGCTTTTTTTCATTTTTACTATAAAATGACTGAATTTCACTTGACATTTGCGTCTTGTGGGCATGATAATTATAAAATAAATGAATATGTAATGAAAAAATTAAGGATGGTTAAAATGGCATTAGAAAATCTAACAACAGCCCAAGAAATACAAAGACGCAGAACCTTTGCAATTATTTCTCACCCAGATGCTGGTAAAACCACGTTAACAGAGAAATTCCTTCTTTATGGAGGAGCAATTCGTGAAGCTGGTTCTGTTAAATCAAGACGTTCTCAAAAACACGCTGTATCCGACTGGATGGAAATCGAAAAACAAAGAGGAATTTCTGTAACCTCCAGCGTACTTCAATTTAATTACAATAATTTCTGTATTAATATTCTAGATACTCCAGGTCACCAAGACTTTAGTGAGGATACTTATCGTACCCTAGTTGCTGCAGATAGTGCTGTTATGGTTATTGATGCTGCTAAAGGGGTTGAGGAACAAACCAAAAAACTATTTAAAGTTTGCAAAATGCGTGGCATTCCTATTTTTACTTTTATCAATAAAATGGATGCACATGGTAAAGACCCCTTTGAATTATTAGAAGAACTTGAGAATGTATTAGGCATTCGTTCTTATCCAATGGATTGGCCAATTGGTAGTGGTAAAGAATTTAAAGGCGTATACAATCGTCGTAAAAAACAAATTGAACTTTTTGATGAAGGGAATCATGGTGAATCTATTGTTGGTACAGTTAAAGGTGATGTGAATGATGCTCAAATCAAAGAACTCCTAGGAGAATACCTTCACCAAAAACTTGTAGATGACTTAGAACTTTTAGATGTAGCGGGTGATGCTTATGAAGAAGATCGTATTTTAACAGGTGATTTAACACCTGTATTCTTCGGAAGTGCTTTAACAAACTTCGGGGTAGAGCCTTTTCTTGAGGCTTTTCTTGATATCACAACTCCCCCACAACCACGTAAAAGTAATTTAGGTCCTATTGAGCCAACAGAAGATTACTTCTCAGGTTTCATCTTTAAAATTCAGGCGAATATGAATCCTGCTCATAGAGATCGTATTGCTTTCTTACGTATTTGTTCTGGAGTCTTTGAAAAAGGGATGATGGTTAATCTTGTACAAAAAGGTAAAAAAGTAAAACTTGCACAACCCCAACAATTTTTAGCTCAAGATCGCGCAACAGTTGATTTGGCTTACCCTGGAGATATTATTGGTATCCATGATCCAGGTATCTTTAATATTGGAGATACACTATGTAGTAATAACCAAAAGCTCTTCTATGAAGGCATTCCACAATTTGCACCTGAGCACTTTATGCGTATTTCTACTATAAATGCTTTAAAACGTAAGCAATTTATGAAAGGAATCCTTCAACTTGCAGAGGAAGGGTCTATTCAAGTGTTTAAACCTCGCTTAACAGGAACAGAAGAGCTCATTGTAGGCGTAGTGGGTGTCCTTCAATTCGAAGTTCTAGAATATCGTTTAAAAAATGAATATGGTGTAGAAGTTAAGATGCAACGCTTACCTTATCGTTTTATTCGTTGGATTGAGGCTGAGCAATTTAACTTTGACACTTTTAAAGGTTCTATGGATTCTACTTTAGTAGAGACACCAGAAGGTGAACCTGTTCTACTTTGTGAATTTGAATGGTCTGTTCGTCAAATTCAAGAACGTAATGAACATGTTGTTTTACGTGAGACACATCTTAAAGCAGTAGAATAAACCAAAATTATAACAATGAAAGGGAATAACCAAGAAACTTACTTGTTTCGGTTATTCCCTTTCATTGTTATCTTAATTTTATTAATTCAAAATGGTACGAATATAGTCTGCTATGGCTTCATCTTTACAATTTGCGAAGAAATACTCTTGGAACCTTTCACCACTTACAGCGCCTTTTAAAAGTTCTTGATCTATATTTTTAAGAATTGTGAGCATATCTACATGTGTTACCTTTTTCACTTCGTCTAATATTTTTTTATTACGTTGTTCTGGAATAACACGTTCTTTTGGATAGCCTTGTCCACTTTCTCCAGCGAAAAGCTTTTCAAAAACATATTCTAAATTTAATTCTGCTCCCCACCCAAATCCTTTAGCAAAAGGCATTGCAATTGAGTTGCCATCATTAATTTGAGCAAACATATAGGCATCAGAAGGATCCACAACGTGCCCACATAATACATTAGGGAAAGAATTAGCTGCAAGCATAGCCCCTTCACCTGTTCCACATCCAGTAATAACGTAATCTGCAGCCCCACTATTAATTAAAATAGCTGTTAGAAGACCAGCTTGAACATATGTAAGTTGTGCCTTATCTTCAGCTGAATACATACCATAATTCAATACTTCATGTCCCATTGGCTCTACTACTTTTTTAAGAGCTGCCTCAATCATACTATTTTTAACTGCTTGACTATTTTCGTTTATTAATGCAATTTTCATTTTTATACTCCCCTTTATACTTTTTATATTATTATAATTCATTTTTTTAAAACCATCAATAAAATTTAGAAATCCTCACCTTTTATTTATCTTCATTATGTGCTAGAATAGCATTTAGTTATTTTAAAGATTTATTTTAGATTCTTAAAAAAGATAAGGGTGAATTTATGGACGCCATTTTAAATGACTTAAAACAGCATATCATTATATCGCCTGAAGATATTCAATCTTTACGAAAATTACTTATTGAGCAACATCCTGAGCTGAATCATAATGAACGTGCAAAACTTTTTGCCAAAACCTTACATCGTATACTGAATGAAGCTCTACATCCTTTTGAAGAACCTTTTATTAAATCTCTAAAGCAAGAGCTTTTAAATCAGATGCTTCTTAAAGACAAGCTATCTATTAATGCCTTTGATATTTTTCATGTTTATACTCAAATGGATGCCTTGGATAAAACGCATCTATCAGCACTTACAACTTGGATCAATCATTATCAATCTAATGATTTATCTATAGATGAGGTAACATCACTTGCCCATACTTTTATACTTCATCCAGATTCTACACAACCTCTTACCACTTTAACTAATTCTAAAGAGGAACTTGTTACATCTACTTCGCTTATTCAGCAAAATAAAAAGTTACTTACTGTAAGTGGAATGCTAGTTATTATTGTAAGTTGCTATTTTAGTAAAAGTATTCCTGTTTTGTCTTTACCTCAGGCCAATACTTTTTCTGGGATTGCTTTAGCAGCTACCTCATTTCCTGATTACCTTGAAGAAAAATTACCTGATAATGGTCTTCCTTCATCTCTTCAATATAAAACTATTGATCATGAGGCTTTAAAACTTTGGCTTGAAGCAAGACACTCCCTACTAGCTTCAGAGCCTTATTTCACCACGATTTTAAATACAGCTAAAAGCTTTAACATAAATCCGCTACTATTTTTCGCTGTAACAGGGCAAGAGCAAGGCTTTGTTCCCAAAAATCATGAAAATGCTGAAAAAATTGCCAACAATCCTTTTAACCTTTATGGAAGTTGGCGAGCTTTCAATACTTCTATTGAAGAATCAGCACCTATTGCGGCTCGGACTTTTATCAATCTTGGCAAAGATTGTCCTAGTCATGAAGACCCCATTAAATGGATTAATAGGTCTTATGCAGAAGATCCTAATTGGCACTTAGGTGTTAGTTATTTTCTTAATGAACTAGAGGAAGTAACTCATTTACGTACGAATTAAATGCATCAAAAAACGAGGAGTGCCTATCTTTTAGCGACTCCTCGCTTTTTATTGGTTCTTTTTATAGATAACTTGTCGCCAACATCTAGAGACACATTGTCCACATCCAATACATTTATTTTTTTGAATGATATAAGGCTGGCCCTTGCTAATGCAGTGCACAGGGCAGACTACCTTACAGGCACCACAACTCACACAGCCTTCACCAATTTCATAATACGTCTTCTTTAAAGGCATTTACTTTTTATTCCTTTCCTCATTTTGTCTAAATTCTATCATTGTATACTTTCTTCATTAAAATCCTGATTGAAATCAATCCAATCCTCTTCTTATTTTACACTTTTTTCAAGAAATATCCAATCTTATTCTTTACTTTATAAAGCCATAATTTCTCTAAATTTGTTTTTAGCTCGTTATGATACCTATTTTTCACATAATATATTTACTATTTTTATATATCATATTTTACAGACTATTTTGTCTGTAACTATTTATGAACATTATTTACTGTGATATAATTCAAGTTATACACTATAAATGAGGCTGTAGCTTTAGCTGGATGATTTGGTATGCTTTTATAAATTTGCTCATTTATGGTTATAAAAAATTTTAGAAATCTGGTGTTTATTATGAATCAAAAGTCTTATGAAATGGATATGTGCAATGGCCCACTCTTAGGTAAAATCCTTCTATTTTCCATCCCTCTCATGTTATCTGGTATTTTACAGCTTCTTTTTAACGCAGCTGATATTGTTGTTGTAGGACGTTATGCAGGTAGTGATGCTTTAGCTGCTGTAGGCTCTACGAGTTCTCTTATTAATTTACTTGTTAATATTTTTATTGGACTTTCTATTGGGAGTAATGTACTGATTGCACGCTTTTTTGGTGCGAAGCAAGAGCAAGCCGTTAGTGAAACTGTACATACTTCCGTTTTACTCAGTTTAATAAGTGGTTTTTTATTATGTTTTATGGGGCTCTTCCTAGCCAAGCCACTTTTAATGCTTATGGGAACTCCAGCAAATGTACTGCTTCAATCTACCCTTTATATGAAAATCTATTTTTTAGGGATGCCTGCCATGATGCTTTATAATTTTGGTAGTTCTATTTTACGTGCTATTGGTGACACGAAAAGACCGCTTTACTTTTTAACCCTTGCTGGTATTGTTAATGTTATTTTAAACCTTTGTTTTGTTATTTTTTTTAAGATGGGCGTAGCTGGAGTTGCTTTGGCAACTGTTATTTCGCAATGTATTTCTGCCTTCCTCATCATGCGTTGTTTAATGACTCAAACAAACAGTTGTCACTTAGATCTAAGCAAGCTTCAGCTTAAAAGGGATAAAGTCCTAAAAATCATTCAAATCGGCTTACCTGCTGGTATGCAAGGTGCTATTTTTTCGATTTCTAATGTTTTGATTCAATCCTCTGTCAACTCATTTGGTGCACTTGCTATGGCAGGTAATACAGCTTCTGCTAATCTTGAAGGTTTTATTTATACTTCAATGAATGCGTGCCATCAAACGGCTGTAAGTTTTACCAGCCAAAATCTTGGTGCCAAAAAATATCATCGAATTGATAAAGTCCTCATCATTTGTTTACTCCTTGTTTCTATTATTGGACTTAGTATAGGGCTTCTGTTTGTCAGCTTTGGAAAAACGCTTTTAGGCATTTACTCTTCTGATCCTAAAGTCATTCAGTATGGTTTTTCTCGTATGAGTGTGATTTGTTTCACTTACTTTACTTGTGGCATCATGGATGTAATGGTCGGTTCTATTCGAGGGCTAGGCTATTCTATTATGCCTATGATTGTTTCATTAATGGGTGCCTGCGTGCTTCGTATCCTTTGGATTTTCACAGTATTTGTTTGGCATCGTTCACTTTTCACACTTTATTTATCCTATCCTGTCTCTTGGGGCATTACTTTTTTAGCCCATGTTATATGTTATTTGATTGTCCGAAAGAAGATATTTCCTTGTCATAAAGAAAAAGTATTAGAAGGACTTGAAGCCAAATGATGACTTCAAGTCCTTCTAATACTATCTATTCTAAATAAACCCTGATACCTTTCGATAAGCTCTAGGTGAGACGCCTTTTACTTTCTTAAAAGCATCTCCAAAATAATTACTGTCATTAAATCCACATTTTAATGCAATTTCTGTAATGGTCATATTACTTTGAATCAGAAGAGAACAAGCTTCCTTTATTCTAATAGCTGTTAAATATTCTTTGAAACTAAAACCTGTTACTGCCTTAAATTTTTTTGCAAAATAAGAGGTACTTACTCCATACTGAGCCGCAATTTTAGGTAGTGTAATATCCTTTTGGAAATGTGTACTCATGTATTTTGCTGCCTTTTCCATTCTTAAATTTTCTTCATCTTTATTATAACTTGGTTCACAGGCTACTGTTTCTACTAAACGTAGTAATTGAATAAAAATCTCCTGAAGAAATAATTCTTGTAAATGCGAAGTAAACTCATCTGGATGTCTATAGTCTGATAACATATGATGCATCTGTTTTTCAATATTTCTTTTCTGCTTAAGTTCAAAATGAAAAATACGTTTCTCTAATACAGCTTCTACTAGCTCCTCACCATATCGCTTCTTCAAAGGTTTCAAATAGTCTTCTGAAAACGAAATCGTAATATCATTCGTTCCCTCATTGCCTACTTGCACTGCTCTATGTATTTCATTTTTTCTAATGATAAATAAATCCCCTGCTCTTAAAAGATAAACGGTATGATTGATAAATATCTTTCTTGTTCCCCCTATTAAATAACCCATTTCATAATAGGGATGTTCATGTGCAGTAGGCATACTATAACCACAGGTTCTTTTTTTATGGATGATTTCAAAGTCAATTTTCCGATCTGTATACATGGATGACCTTCCCCCTAGCTCCTTTACTCTTCTTCTATAAGTTAACATCTTTCTTCATACATCACAATAGTATTTAGAATAGAAAATCTGTAGTTTATTTAAAACTAAACTTAAAATATGTATCAATTACAGAAAAAAATCATTATTATAATTCCTAGTTAAGGCAATTTATTTAAACTTGGTAAACTTTAATAAATAGGAGCAAATAGATTATGAACATCTCTTTAAATAAGCGTCAAAATACAGAACTTATTTTGTCAGGAAATCTTCTGACCGCTGTTATGGTGCTTGCTATTCCCACAGTACTTAATAGTTTCATTCAAACGCTGTATAATTTAACAGATACTTTTTGGTTAGGTCGCATTGGTACAGAGGAAATGGCAGCCATTACACTGGTTTCCCCCATCCAAAGCATTGTCGTTTTATTTGGGCAAGGTCTTACGACAGCTGGTGCCATACTTATGGCTCAGTACATCGGAGCAAAAGATGAAAAGAACTTACAGCCTATGATCAATCATATTTTTATAGCGACTATGGTATTTTCTATCTTTTCAACAATACTTTGTGTAATAGGGACCCCTCTTATCATCACTTGGCTAGGTGCCACAGGCAATATCTATACTTATAGTAAGGCCTATCTACAAATTGTGATGTTAGATATGCCACTTCTTTTTCTTATTAACTTATATGCTTCTACTTATCAAGCACAAGGTGATGCACTTCGCCCTATGCTTCTCAACTTATTGGGCGCCATGATTAATATGATTTTAGATCCTCTTTTCTTAGTTGTCTTTAATTGGGGTACTAAAGGTGCAGCCTTTGCCACATTAATTGCCAAAATTCCATGTGCTATCATTGCCTTAGTTGCTTTATTAAGTACAAAGCATTCTCTTCATATTGATTTACATCATTTTAAATTTGAAAAAGAAAAACTATGGAAGATTATTAAAATCGGTTTACCTACTGCCATTGGTAAAAGCACCATGCAACTTGGATTTCTTCTTATGAGTAAAAATGTCTTGGAATATGGTGCTATTGCCGTATCCGCTTATGGAATTGGTAATAAAATTAATTCACTTATTACCATGCCTGTTGTAGGCATGGGGTCAGCTACAAGTACCATTGTTAGTCAAAACTTTGGGGCCAATCAAAAGGAGCGTGCAGAACAAACTTATAAACTCACAACACGCATCTGTCTGATCTTCCTAATTCTTACAGGCATTTTACTTTCAAGACCTATTATTGCTAGTCCTTTTGTTAAGATTTTTACCCAAGACCCCAAAGTCATTGCACTTGGAACAGAATTTCTATGTATCCTCTCTTTATGGAGCTTTACAAATGCCATCTACAATAATGCGAGTGGCCTCTTTCAAGGAAGTGGCCATACTATGATTACCATGTGCATAGATGCTTCAAGATTGTGGATCTTTCGATTTATGACACTCTATATTTGTCAGGAAATTTTCCATATGGGTGTTCAAAGCATTTGGTATTCCGTTGTTATTAGTAATGCACTTGCCGCATTTGCCTTTTGGATTTTATATAAGCTTAACCTTTGGAAGAAAAATGTTATTTCTTAACCATTCACTCATCAGCATAATATAAAGATAGGCTTATAGCCCTCTATGATTTGCTATAAGCCTATCTTTATAATTTTTTTATTTTTTGTTATATCGCCTTGCATAACTACATCTTTGACATAATTCTTCTACTGCTCTTCGATTAGAAAAGCCTTGATAAATACGTTGACTTCTTTCAGAAGTAATGATTTCATCTAGCGGCGTTTCAAAAATATTACCTAATGCAATTTGTCCTTCACTATCTAAGCAACAAGGTACAACGGTTCCATCCACTAAAATGCCTATTTGATCTCTTAGACCATAACAAAAAACCTCTTCATTTACAGAACTACGAGCTTGCTTGGGCCACTCAAACTTCTCTGCCATGTTAAGATAAACATTTTTTCTAAGCTTAATTCCAGTCTTTTCTAACAAAGCATCACGAATAGTGATTTCTAGTCCTAATTCTTCTTCTAATAATTTAAAGATGGTTTCATTTAATTTATTTTTAGCTTTTAACGTTTCACTATCTAAATTCCACAACCTTAAACTACAAATCACCTGACTCTTTTTGGTAACCTCATTAACAAAGTCAGTTACTCGTTTGATATAAGTCTTCATATCCAGCTCATGATGATTACTCTCAAAGCTATGAAGTGAGATATTCACTTGTCGTAAGGCAGAGGCCTTTACTAACACATCTTGTACCTTGTTAAGAAGGGTTCCATTAGTGGTTAAGTTAACCTTTAGGCCATGTTCTTCACATATGCTCAAATAGTCTTCTAACTCTGGATGCATAGTAGGCTCTCCTAATAAATGCAAATAGACATAATCTGTATAGGGCTTAACCGCTTCAATAATATGCAAAAAGTTTGTCTTAGTTGTTCTCTTTGGTGCTCTTTGGGTTTTGGGACAAAAATCACAACTTAAGTTACATACATTGGTAATTTCGATATATACTTTTTTAAATCGTTTCATTCATTTCTCCTAATGTGCTTTTTAAAGTAGTTGATACGAAAGACCATGCTGTGTACAATACGCATATAACTTGCCATGCCCCATTTTGGGTAAACGTAAGTGAATGCCCCATTCTGGATATTGCTTAACCATTATGACTTTATCCCCCATGACATAAGCAATAAATGAAATATAATGTGTTTTTTCCATTGCATGTGTTGTTTCAATATACCACTCATCTTCTATAGTATCTACATTTAATAAGTGCTCATCACTTGCTTTTTTTGCTTCTTGCGCTTCTAATTTTCTGCCACAGCATGAAATGGAAGCTGCTCCTGTACTTGTCATAATGTTGCCACATTCTGGGCATACATAAAATTGAATCATTCTCATATTACCTCCTAATATTTCATTGGGATTAAGATTTCCCTCTAAGATTTTCTCGATATTAACATTTAGAATAGCTGCTAGTTCAGGAAGTAATGAGACATCTGGATATCCTAGCCCTCTCTCCCATTTACTTACTGTTTTATCACTAATATTCATCGCTTCTGCAAGTTGTTTTTGTGTTAAATGTTTTTCTATTCTAAGTATACGAATGAGTTCTCCTGCTTTTTCACAATTCATCTTCATCACCCTCCTTATTGCCTCTAACCTACTTTTCTTATTATAGTCCATCCTAAATAGAAATGCACCCTACAAAGCGTAGAGTTTCATCTTTCATTACGCTGCAAAGATTGACAAGCCTATGTATCCTCTATATAATTAGCCATGCATAAAGGAATAAAATAACTTATACAAGAAAGGAATCCTTATGGCAATTAAAATTATAACAGACTCAACAGCAGAATATGAAATGGGAGAACTTAGAGAGAAAGATATCATTTGTGTGCCTATGTCTATTACTTTTAATCATCAATCTTTTTTAGATGGTGTTGAACTTAGCAAAGATGTCTTCTTTGAAAAGCTACTAACTAAAGAAGGTATGCCAACTACTTCTCAGCCTTCTCCTGAAGCTTTTTTAACTCATTTTGAGGCTGCAAAGAAAAATCAAGATGCGGTTATTGTTATTTTGATCTCTAGTGCTTTAAGTGGTACCGTCCAAAGTGCCCGTCTTGCTAAAGAAATGGCAGATTATGATGACATTTATATTATTGATAGTTTAACTGCAACCATTGGTATCAAACTTTTAGTAGATGAAGCGGTTAAGATGCGTCACGAAGGGGCTACAGCTTCAGATATTGCGCAAACTATTGAAACTTTAAAATCTAAAGTTCGCGTTTATGCCGCTATTGACACTTTAGAGTATCTTTATAAGGGTGGTCGATTAACAAAGGCTCAAGCAGGGCTTGGTACCTTAGCACATATTAAACCTATTATTACCATTAATCATGAAGGACATATTTCAATTGTTAGTAAATCGATTGGCCTTGCTAAAGCACGCCAACAACTTATTCAGCTTACTCAAAAGTCTGAGCTTGATTTAAACTATCCTTTACACCTTTTATATGCCTATGATAGAAAAAACTGTGATAAATTAAGAGAAAAACTTGAGGAGGCAGATTTCCAAACGTCAGAGCAAGCCATTTATGGAATTGGACCAACTATTGGAACACATATTGGAATAGGTGCATTTGGTGTCGTTTTTATAGAAAAATAAATTCAAAAAGACAAAGTTTATCGCATTTCATTCATACGATAGACTTTGTCTTTCTTACTCTGACTTTGAAAATACGCCCACACCTTCTAAGATATCTTGCTCTTCAAATAAACAGGATACAGCTGCTTCATAATCTAATAATCTCTGTGACTTTCTAATCTTTTTAGCATATTTTTCATGATTAGAAAACATATAAATCATCATTAGTGTTTAGTTTATAGATAAAATTTCCATTGACTTTATTTCATTAAGTGTTCTTTGTAACTTCATAATGATATTTCCATTTAAAACCAGCGAGCTTAAATAGACTGATGGTATATTTTTTT
>JARKVN010000129.1 GCA_029851645.1 Cellulosilyticum sp.
TTGTATGGGAATTGGTGGTTCTATCATTGACCCAGCTTTTATTGAAGAGTATTTAGGCATGAGAGTAGAATCTGTGGATGAGGTAGAAATCATCAGAAGAATGACAGAAGGCATCTATGATGAAGAAGAGTTCAAAAAAGCTCTTGCATGGACAAAAGAAAAATGTAAAGAAGGCTTTGATAAAAACCCTGTAGAAGTTCAAAAATCTGCTGAAGAAAAAGAAAAAGACTGGGAATTTGTTGTTAAGATGATGTGTATTATCAAAGACTTAATGAATGGTAATCCAAATCTACCTAAAGGTTGTGAAGAAGAAAGAGTTGGGCATAATGCTATTGCAGCAGGTTTCCAAGGACAAAGACAATGGACCGATTTCTATCCAAACTGTGATTTCCCAGAAGCGCTACTTAACACTTCTTTTGACTGGAATGGTGTACGTGAACCTTATATTTTAGCAACTGAAAATGATGTATTAAATGGTATTAGTATGCTCTTTAGTAAACTATTAACCAATACAGCTCAAATTTTTGCTGATGTAAGAACTTATTGGAGTCCAGAAGCAGTTAAGAGAGCAACAGGCTATGATATTGAAGGGATTGCTAAAGAAGCAGGTGGATTCATTCACTTAATCAATTCTGGCGCAGCTTGCTTAGATGCATGTGGTGAAGCAAAAGATACTGATGGCAAGGGAGTCATCAAACCTTGGTATGAAGTAACAGAAGAAGACCAAGAAGCAATCTTAAAAGCAACAACATGGAATGCAGCAGATAACGGATATTTCCGTGGGGGTGGTTATTCTTCAAGATTCTTAACAACAGCTGAAATGCCTTGTACTATGATTCGTTTAAATTTAGTAAAAGGTCTTGGACCATGCTTACAAATTGCAGAAGGCTATACAGTGAACCTTCCAGAAGAAGTATCTGATAAATTATGGAAGAGAACAGATTATACATGGCCATGTACTTGGTTTGCACCAAGAACAACAGGTGAAGGAGCATTTAAAACAGCTTATGATGTTATGAATAACTGGGGCGCTAATCATGGAGCAATCAGTTATGGACATATTGGAGCTGATCTTATTACACTTTGTTCTATATTAAGAATTCCGGTATCTATGCATAATGTACCTGAAGAAAAAATCTTTAGACCAGCAGCATGGAATGCTTTTGGAATGGATAAAGAAGGGCAAGACTATAGAGCTTGTCAAGCTTACGGACCAATGTATAAATAAGAGCGTGCATTAAGTTAGAATAGATGGAGAATGCTTATGGAAAAAGAAAAGAAAGTATTAGCCTTTGATTTCGGTGCATCAAGCGGTCGAGCAATGCTCGGCAGCTTTGATGGCACCACTATTCGGTTGGAAGAGATTCATCGTTTTTCTAATGACCCAGTTATTATAAATGGAACTATGTATTGGGATGTTCTAAGACTCATGCATGAGATTAAGCAAGGGCTTATTAAAGCAAAAGGTCATGACTTTGAAAGTATTGGTATGGATACGTGGGGCGTAGATTTTGGATTACTAGACTCAAAAGGTTATTTACTCGAAAATCCAGTTCATTACCGTGATACAAGAACAGAAGGCATGATGGAGGAAAGTTTTAATAAGATGCCTAAGGAAAGGTTCTATGAGCTTACAGGGAATCAGTTCATGGAAATCAATACAGTATTTCAGCTATTATCACTTGTAAAGAATAGACCAGAACTTTTAGAACGTGTAGATAAAGTCTTGCTCATGCCAGACTTATTGAATTATTTATTAACTGGAAATAAGGTAACAGAGTATTCTATTGCCTCTACAACACAGCTTTTAGATGCTAAGAATAGAACATGGTCTAAAGAAGTGTTAGAAGCCTTAGAAATTCCAAAGGATATCTTAACGGATATCGTAAAAACTGGAACTAAAGTAGGTAGGGTGAGTGAAAGTATCGCTAATGAACTGGAAATACCAAGAGTAGATGTTATTGCAGTAGCAGGGCATGATACTCAAAGTGCCATGGTAGCTGTGCCAGCACAAGAAGAAGACTTTATTTTCTTAAGTTGTGGGACATGGTCGTTATTAGGAACAGAGCTTTCTGAGCCAATTATTAATGAAAAATCTAATCGTTACAATATAACTAATGAAGGCTGCTATGGAAATAAGATTTCTTTCCTTAAAAATATTATTGGGTTATGGCTCATTCAGGAAAGTCGTAGGCAATGGATAAGGGAAGGAAAGGAATATAGTTTTTCAGAACTTGAAAAAGAAGCTGAAGCAGCTAAGCCTTTAAAATGTTTTATTGATCCAGATGCTCCAGAATTTGTAGCACCAGGAAACATTCCAAAACGTATTAGAGCTTTCTGTCAAAGAACAGGTCAACAGGTACCAGAGACAATTGGAGAGATTGTCAGATGTATTGATGAAAGTCTTGCACTAAAATACCGAGTAGCTTTAGAAGAAATAAAAGATTGTACCAATAAATCATATGAAAACATTTATATGGTAGGTGGCGGTAATCAAAGTAAATTACTTTGTCAAATGACAGCCAATGCTTGTAAGTGTAACGTTGTTGCAGGAAGTTCAGAAGCTACTGTACTTGGCAATATGATTATTCAGTTTATTAGTAGAGGTATTATAAAAGATATAGAAACAGCAAGAAGGATTATTAGTCAATCAGATGAAATCAAATCTTACAAAAATGAAGATGAAGGAGCTTGGGATGAAGCTTACGAACGCTTCAAGGAGGTATTATGTTAAAAGGAATTCCTAAAATCATATCACCAGAATTACTGAAAGTATTATGTGAAATGGGGCATAGCGATCGAATTGTTATTGCAGATGGAAATTTTCCATCAGAATCTATGGGAAAAAATGCGATTGTGATTCGATGTGATGGTCATACAGGAACAGAAATACTTGAAGCGATCTTGAAAGTTTTTCCGTTAGATACATATGTTGAAAAGCCTGTGAGCTTGATGGAGAAAGTACCAGGTGATAACGTAGAAACGCCTATTTGGGAAGCGTATAAGCAGATTGTAGGAAAGTTTGATGAAAGAGGAGGGAAAGCGGTAGGTAATATAGAACGCTTTGCTTTCTATGAAGAAGCTAAGAAAGCCTATGCCATTATTGCAACAGGAGAAAGTGCATTATATGCCAATATTATGCTTCAAAAGGGTGTTGTAGTAGAGTCATAATATCTGTCATCATTTTTAATAAAAGTACCTATAGATTGAACACTTATAAAAGTGTATCAAGCTATAGGTACTTTTTATTGTTGAAAGGACTTGAAATTGAGGTACTTAAGTCCTAAGAAGTTTTGTGTACAAAGACAAAGTCCGCCAAATAGGATAGAGGTATCTTGAAGTTTAGAAGGAAGTAGATGACAAAAGTCATGCATTCTATTTTTTAGAAGAGGCTTGATTTGATCAAGGAGGTTTGGCAATAGGGTGACTAATGCACTATTAATCACAATGACTTCAGGATTAAATATATTAAGAATATTATTAATACCAATCGCCATATACTTTATAAATTGCTCTATGAGCATGACAGCCTCCTCCTCTTCATGAGTATAGGCTTCTATAAGCATTTTAAGCGTAGCCTTAGGGATTTTCTTTAGTTTAGCAAATTGTAAGAGGAGCGCACGTTCAGAGGCATATTGTTCAAAGCAGCCTAAATTGCCACATGGGCAAGCAAGTCCATTAGGCTCAATAATAGTATGGCCAAACTCACCTGCATTACCATTATAACCAGAAAAAAGTTCATGATTAATAATAAGGCCTAATCCAATACCAGAATGAATACTAATACCAATCATATTGGCATAGTTATAACAAAATGCCTTCTCCCCAATAATAGATAAATTTGCTTCGTTTTCTAAGTAGGTAGGTATAGAGAAATGTTCTTGAAGAGCAGTCACAAAATCAATACCTGCATAAGGACTATAAGGTGTAAAAAGAATCTGATTTTGATGAACGACTCCGTGAATACCTATACATATTCCAACGACCCCATAAGGTGAACTTGGTAAAGTATCCAAAGTTTCATGAATCAGAGATATAAGATAATCTATGATTTCATCAGCTTGTTTATTGTTGGGATAGTGATTGATTTTAAGATGTTCTCCGTTTAGATGACAGGTCATAATTGAGAGGGACTCTTCTTTTAAATCAATGATAATAGCATGACCACAATAGGGATTGAAGGTAAGTAGTATGGGTTTTCGACCTCTAGAAGTATTATCACTACCTATTTCAACGACTAAATGTTTATCAATCAGTTTTTGGACAATGCTGGAGATAGTAGCTTTAGTAAGCCCTAATTTTTTCGCTAGTGAAGCACGAGAAATAGGCCCTTCATCAATAATTTGAGTAAGGACAAGTTTTAAATTCATGTCATGAACAAGTTCCTGGCTACCAATCAACATATAAGATATCCCCCTAATTTTTAATAAGCCTATATTAGCACAACTTGAATAGAGGGGAAAGTATAAAAATATAACCAAAAATGTTTCATGATATTTAGTAAAATATAAAATAGATAATATTATTGTAAAATTTACTTAAAAGTGATATATATAAGATATAGTTTAGTGATTAAACTAATTGTTTGGAAGGGGGATGTTATGGAGATTCAAAGCATAAAAGATAAGGCATTTAAAAAGTATGGAAGAGTCATTGAAGATTTTGAGTGTATGGATATTTTAGGTGTTATGGAAAAGACAAAAACACCAGAAGATGTGATTTATGTAGCAAGTGATAAAGATTTAGAAGCGTGTGCGTCAGCCAAGCAGGCAACTTATAGTTTATATGGTGGGATGCCCATTCAAATTGGATATTGTAATGGTCATAACAAGGTGCTTAATGCATTGGAATACCATAGAGATTCAGAAATTAATATTGCAGTTACAGATTTGGTATTAATTTTAGGAAGGCAGCAGGATATTGAGGAAGATTTTACTTATGATACAGCCAAGGCAGAAGCTTTTTTAGTACCAGCTGGGACAGTAGTTGAAGTGTATGGTACAACGCTTCACTATGCCCCTTGTCATGTAGCAGATGAAGGGTTTAAATGTGTGGTCATCTTACCAAAAGGAACCAATACAGACTTTGAAAAATCTACACATACGAAAGAGGATCAGTTGTTATTTGCACGTAATAAATGGCTTATTGCACATCCAGAGTCTGGGCTTGATAAGGATGGTGCATTTATTGGATTAAAAGGTGAAAATTTAAAATTAAAATAATCAGTAGATGAATGAGGAGGCGTTTCAATGATGGGAAATTTACCAGAAGTTAAAATGGGGATTATTGCAGTAAGTAGAGATTGTTTTCCAATGTCTTTATCTGAAAGTAGAAGAAAAGCAGTAGTAGCAGCTTATAAAGGTGAGCTTTATGAGTGTCCAATAGTGGTTGAGAGTGAGGTACATATGCAACAAGCTTTAGCAGATGTTAAAGCAGCTGGTTGCAACAGTTTAGTTGTTTATCTTGGAAACTTTGGTCCAGAAACAGCAGAAACATTACTTGCTAAATATTTTGATGGACCTGTCATGTATGTAGCAGCAGCAGAAGAAAGAGGAGATAACTTAATTCAAGGGCGTGGAGATGCTTACTGTGGTATGCTTAATGCAAGTTACAACTTAAAACTTCGTAATCTTAAAGCATATATTCCAGAATATCCAGTAGGAACTGCAAGTGAAGTAGCGGATATGATAGCAGAGTTCGTACCTATTTCACGTGCAATTATTGGTCTTAACGACTTAAAGATTATTTCTTTTGGACCAAGACCACAAGATTTCTTAGCTTGTAATGCACCTATTAAACAACTTTATAACTTAGGGGTTGAAATTCAAGAGAATTCAGAGCTTGATTTATTTGAAGCTTTCAATAATCATGCTGGAGACCCACGTATTGCTGATGTGGTGAAAGATATGGAACAAGAGCTTGGCACAGGTAACCTAAAGCCAGAAATCTTACCAAAGCTTGCTCAATATGAATTAACCTTATTAGACTGGGTTGAAAAAAATAAAGGTTCAAGAAAGTATGTAGCAATTGCAGGAAAATGTTGGCCAGCATTCCAAACTCAATTTGGATTTGTTCCATGTTATGTCAATAGCCGCTTAACTGCTATGGGGATTCCAGTATCTTGTGAGGTAGATATTTATGGTGCACTTAGTGAATTTATTGGAACAGTTATTAGTGAAGATGCAGTAACACTACTTGATATTAATAATTCAGTGCCAGCTGATATGTATGAGTCAGATATTAAAGGCAAATTTGATTACACCTTAAAAGACACATTTATGGGATTCCACTGTGGAAATACACCTTCTAAGAAGTTATCCTTCTGTTCTATGAAGTATCAAATGATTATGGCAAGAGCACTTCCTGAAGAAGTAACACAAGGAACACTTGAAGGAGATATTGCACCAGGAAACATTACGTTCTTTAGATTACAAAGCACATCAGATGCTAAACTTAGAGCTTATATTGCAGAAGGCGAAGTACTTCCAGTTGCAACACGTTCATTTGGTTCAATCGGTGTATTTGCTATTCCAGAAATGGGAAGATTCTATCGTCATGTACTAATTGAAAAGAACTACCCACATCACGGTGCAGTGGCATTCGGTAACTTTGGAAAAACACTATATGAAGTATTTAAATACATTGGTGTAGATGTTGAGGAGATTGGATATAACCAACCTAAAGGCGTAAGATATCCTACAGAAAATCCATTCTATAACTAATCATTTATGGGGGCAATCTATGTTATATATTGGTATAGATTTAGGGACATCATCAGTAAAACTCTTACTAATGAATGCACAAGGAAAAATCGAAAAAACAGTTACTAAAGAATATCCTCTATATTTTCCTAATCCAGGTTGGTCTGAGCAAAAACCAGAAGACTGGTGGCAAGAAACCATTGAAGGTATTAAAGAATTAACCAGTGAATGTGATAAGAGTCAGGTTGCAGGTATAAGTTTTGGGGGCCAAATGCATGGGCTTGTCATTTTAGATAAAAATGATGAAGTCATTCGCCCAGCTATTTTATGGAATGATGGACGTACAGGTAAAGAAACAGCCTACCTAAACACAGTAGTAGGTAGGAAGAATTTATCAAAGTATACAGCCAATATTGCCTTTGCAGGTTTTACAGCACCAAAGATTTTATGGGTGAAAGCAAATGAACCAGAACACTTTAATAAAATAGCGAAAATCATGTTACCCAAAGATTATATTGCTTATAAACTTTCTGGAGTACATTGTAGTGATGTATCAGATGCATCGGGCATGCTTTTAATGGATGTTAAAAATAAATGTTGGTCTAAAGAAATGATTGAAATTTGTGGTATTTCTGAGAAGCAACTTCCTAAACTCTATGAAAGCTATGAAGTAGTAGGCACATTAAAAGAAGAGATTGCTAAAGAGTTAGGTTTCAGTTCAGAATGCAAAATTGTAGCAGGTGCAGGGGATAATGCAGCTGCAGCCATTGGAACAGGAACGGTTGGAGAAGGAAGATGTAATATCTCACTCGGTACCTCAGGAACAATCTTTATTTCTAGTGAAAAGTTTGGTGTGGACGAAAACAATGCACTTCATGCCTTTGCTCATGCAGATGGTCATTATCACTTAATGGGATGTATGCTCAGTGCAGCATCTTGTAATAAATGGTGGATGGATGATATTGTTGGGACAAAAGCATATGAAGAAGAACAAGCTAAAATCATAAAGCTTGGTGAAAATAATGTTTTCTTCTTACCTTATTTAATGGGTGAACGTTCACCACATAATAACCCCAATGCGAGGGGAACATTTATCGGAATGACGATGGATACCTCAAGAGAGGATATGACACAAGCTGTTCTAGAAGGGGTTGCATTTGCTATTCGAGATTCTTTTGAGGTTGCAAAATCTTTAGGGATTAAAATTGAGCGTACTAAAATTTGTGGTGGAGGTGCAAAAAGTCCACTTTGGAAGAAAATTATTGCTAATGTTTTAAATCTTAAAGTGGATGTTATTGAAATAGAAGAAGGTCCAGCTTACGGTGGGGCTTTGCTTGCAGCAGTTGCATGTGGAGAATTTACTTCTATAGAAGAGGCAACAAGTAAGGTGGTAAAAGTAATGGATACAATTGAACCAGAAGAAGAACTTGTGGCTCGATATGAAGAAAGATATAACAGGTTTAAGAAGATTTATCCAGCTGTAAAAGACTTATATACAGAACTGATTTAATGAAGGAGACTATTGCATAGTGAGTGCAATAGTCTCTTGATTTTGGAAGGGGTATCTTATAGAACAGCAAGGAATTTTGTTGTATAGTTATGAATATAGGAATATATATAATAGGTAATAGATTTAAAATATAAACAGTAGGGGGATTTTGTGATGAAAGTGATTTTAGTTAATGGGAGCCCTAAAGCTAAGGGGTGTACTTATACTGCCCTTAGTGAGATTGCAGGGACATTAGAAAAAAATGGAATAGGAGCAGAAATTTTTCACGTGGGAACAGATGCTATTCGTGGGTGCATGGGGTGCGGTGCTTGTAAGAAGTTAGATGGAAAATGTATATATGATGACACCGTTAATACCTTTATTGAAAAGGCAAAAACAGCTGATGGATTTGTATTTGGTTCACCAGTTCATTATGCAGCCGCATCAGGAGTACTTACTTCTTTTTTGGATAGAGCATTCTATGCAGGAAAGCCTAACTTTGAATATAAGCCAGGAGCAGCGATTGTAAGCTGTCGTCGTGCAGGTTCCACAGCAGCTCTTGATCAGATTAGTAAATATTTTACTCTTTCTAATATGCCTGTTGTTTCGTCACAGTACTGGAATATGGTTCATGGTAATACACCAGAAGAGGTTAAACAAGACCTAGAGGGCATGCAGACCATGAGGATTCTAGGAAATAATATGGCATGGCTGATAAAGGTTATTGAAGCTGGAAAGAAGTCTGGTATTAATCGACCAGAGAAGGAGACCAAAATACCAACCAATTTTATTAGATAAATGATGAGAAGCTTGCACCTATGGCAATAATATAGGTGCATTTTTTATTTTAGCATGGAACGATTAAAGAAATGATTTGCTGAATTTATGATATCTACATAAGATTAAGGTTATAATGATAGTAGTGTAAAATACAGAATAAAATCATAAAACAGAGACAAAGGTAATAAACGATTAGGAAGTTTTGCGATTAAAATAAGTAAGGGGATAGAATATGAGTGAACTACTAGGGTACATTCTTAGGCCGGAAGAAAGCATTAGTATGTTGTTAATAGAAAGAGATAGAAGTAAGTGGAAACAAATTCTATTATATGGGATGATGCTTGTGGTTTTACTAGGCCTTTCAACAATGGCTACATATAGGCTAAGTGGTGTTGGAATTTCTGATATACCAGAGGCAAACTTGATACAAAAAACAGTTGGAGTACAGATGAGTGAAGGAGTAGTATGGATTACTTCTGCTATTATATTAATGATGAAGACGTTAGTTATTGTAGTATTTAAATTTATAGTATGGAGTGTCATATTATATCTAGTAGGTAGGATTATGAAAAAAGAATTGAAAGTATATGATATTATTTTACTAGGTATGATTGCTATGCAAACACGATTAGTAGCACAAATTATCACTGTTATTGCTGTTACTATTACTACTTTTTGTCCAATATTTTTTATTAATCAAATGCTAGTTGGGATTGCCATGATATTAGATTATTGGTATCTCATTATACTTGCTATCGGATTTACAGTTTTAACTAGAAGTACCTTTCTTAAAGGAGGTATGGTTATCCTAGTGATTCAAGGAATATTTTGGATGTCAGGAAGTATGGTACCTTGGTTACAAGTAATTTTAGGATAGAGATAATGATGGGCTATTTAAGGAAGAATAGGCGGACTTGCAGAAAGAGGTAAGTTCGCCTTATTAAGTTGATTAAAGGAAGTTGATAGAAGATATTTGAGAGTAAGTTTCTGAAAAGGTTATAGCCTAAGTGATAGAAGGAAAATCTAAAATAGAATGTATAATAAAGAATAAATAGGGACATAATAGATTTTGTAAGTGATAAAAGCAATTACGTATAAGCAGAACAAGAGAAATAAAAGCCGAGATAGCACGAAAAAGCTAGGAATATGAAAATTCCTTAAAAAAATTGAAAATAAGCCTTGACTTGTTATATCTAATATTGTATTATTATACGAGTCAGCAGCAGAT
>JARKVN010000130.1 GCA_029851645.1 Cellulosilyticum sp.
TTTGTTGCATTAGTACAAATTAGTGAAGTCAGACAAAGAGATAGTATGCTATCTAGAATAAGTAGTGTAGTCCTTAAGTTTTTGAAATGGATGACAAGTTTGTATATTTACATCATAAGAGGAACACCTGTAGCACTACAAATTGTATTGATGTGGACGGTTGTGTTTGGAAGTAGTGAACTTCCACGAATCTTAGTAGGTGGTATTGCCTTTGGTATTAATAGTGGTGCTTATATGGCAGAGTTAATTCGTGCAGGAATTCAAGGGATTGATAAAGGACAAATGGAAGCAGGACGTTCTTTGGGATTAGGTTATGTTGCTACTATGAGACATATTATTTTACCTCAAGCTTTCAGACAAATGTTACCAGCTTTTGTGAGTGAGTTTATTATGCTTATTAAAGAAACAGCCATCATTGGGTTTATAGGGGGACTGGATCTAATGAAGGCACAAAGCATCATTGTAAGTAGAACCTATAATGCACTTCAGCCATTATTAGTTGTTGGCTTATGTTATTTGATTATAACAAGTATATTAACGTTCTTTATGAAACGTCTAGAAAATAAATTAAATAAAAGTAGATAGGAGGGGGCAAAATGATTAAAGTTAATAACTTACACAAAAGCTTTGGAAAAACAAATGTTTTGTGTGGGATTAATGATTATGTAAATAAAGGTGAAGTAGTAGTTATTATTGGCCCATCAGGTTCGGGAAAGTCTACTTATTTAAGATGTATTAATCAAATGGAAGCTGTTACAAGTGGGCAGATTATTATTGATAATCAAGATATTACAGACCCTAAAGTAGATATTAATGAAGTACGTCAAAAAGTAGGTATGGTATTTCAACACTTTAATTTATTTCCTCATATGACGGTACTTCAGAACATTACTTTAGCTCCTATGAAGATTAAGAAGATTTCTCAGGAAGAAGCCAATAAAACAGCTTATGAACTACTTGATAAAGTAGGGTTACGTGAAAAAGCCCTTGAGTATCCTAATAATCTTTCAGGTGGTCAAAAGCAACGTATTGCTATTGCAAGAGCGTTAGCAATGAAGCCAGATGTGATGTTATTTGATGAACCTACTTCTGCCTTAGATCCTGAGATGGTAAAAGAAGTACTTCAAGTTATTAAAGAGCTTGCAGATGAAGGGATGACAATGATGATTGTAACCCATGAAATGGGATTTGCAAAAGAAGTAGGAACAAGATTACTTTTTATTGATCAAGGAAAAATTATAGAACAAGGAAATCCTAAAGATATTTTTGAAAACCCTAAAGAAGAACGTATAAAAGCCTTTTTTAGTAAAGTACTGTAAAATGGCTGAGTATTAAAGAAAAGTTATCCATACTTAAAGTAAGTGTTTAAATAAGTACCTAAGTTTAAAGTGAGCTTAGGTACTTATTTTATATGATGCAGAACTTTACTATAACTAGAGCTGCTATGGAAAAAAAGATGAAAAGGATTGACAGTAAGAAAAAACAGAGTTATTATCTGTATATAATATATATATACAGATAATAACTCTGTTTTGTTAATTAGGGTTTATGATGTGAAAGATAGGAGCAGTTAGATGGATATTATTATTGTAGGAGATAGCGCTATTCCATTATATGAACAGATTACTAAGCAGCTCAAGGAGCAGATTTTACAAGGCAAACTGGAGAAAGGAAGTATTTTACCTTCTATTAGAGCTTTAGCTAAGGAACTTAAAGTAAGCATCATAACAGTTAAAAGAGCTTATGAAGAATTAGAACGAGAAGGCTTTGTAGAAACAATGCCAGGCAAGGGAACTTATGTATCTATGGATAATAGAGAAAGGCTTATGGAAATTCGTAAGAGTCAAATAGAAGAAAGACTGGAGGAGGCAGTTTCTTCAGCTAAGAATATTGGAATGAGTTTAGAAGAGTTAATGGAATGTATCACACTAATTTATGAGGAGGTATAGAGATGGAGGCAGTTGTATTTAAGAATGTAAGGAAAAGAATGGGTGATTTTGAGCTAGATATTCCGAAGTTAGCACTTAAAAAAGGATATATTACAGGCTTTATTGGAGAGAATGGTGCAGGCAAGACAACGACTATACGGTTAATGATGGACTTACTCATTCCTGATAGTGGTGAAATAGAAATTGAGGGAGTAAGTGTAAGAAATAAAGGAAAAGAAATAAAGCAAAACATTGGCTTTGTAGGGGAACCAACAGGTTTTCCTGAGGAAAGTAAGTTAAAGGATATTAAAAAGATGATAGCACCTTTTTATAAGACTTGGGATGAGAGGTTATTTGAAACTTATAGTAAGAAATTTAACTTACAGCTTACGAAGAAGTATAAAGAGCTTTCTACAGGACAGAAGAAGCAATTCGACCTAGTTATGGCACTTTCTCATAAACCTAAACTTATTATTTTAGATGAGCCAACAGCTGGATTAGACCCAGTAGTAAGAAATGAAATATTAGATGTGTTAATGGATCATATGCAAAGTGAAGAAGTAACAGTTTTCTATTCTACTCATATTACAACAGATTTAGAAAAGGCTGGAGATTATATTGTCTATATTAAAGAAGGGAAGGTTAGGTTAAATACAGAACTTAATGTTTTACTTGAAGAGTATTGTATTGTAAAGGGGCCTAAGGAACTTTTTACAAAAGAAATTCAAGAGGAGTTATTAGGGTGTAAAGTAAACCAATTAGGAGCCAAAGGACTTGCAAGAAGCAAAGAGCAAGCAGAAGAATTATTTGGTAGAGAAGCTGTTTATGAGAAGCCAAGCTTAGAAGAGATTATGATTTTATTAGCAAGTAAAGGAGGTGATATAAAATGATTTGGGAACTTGTAAAGAAAGAGGTTATCTTTTTAACCTCATCATTAAAATCCACTATTGTATCAATTATATTAATGACACTTTTCCTACCAACTATAGGAATGGGATTTGGAATTGCGATGCCTGCTTTGGCTTGTTATATAGGATTTTATGGCATTTTAGCTTATGAAGAGAAAAGCAAAATGCATTTACTTAATTTGGCTTTACCAGTAACAAGAAAAGAGATATGTCTTTCTAAGTATGTATACGCTATAGGATTTATTGTTTTTGTAACACTTATTTCTAGTATAGGAAGTGGGCTTGGTATTGTGATGAGAGGAGGGGAGCTAGGGGAATTTATTTCTAGTTTACCTACTTATATGACCTTAATGCTTACTGGAGCGATGATATATTTAGCGATTATTGTGCCTTGTATTTTTTATTGGGGAACGATTAAGGCAAGATATGTTTTGCTAGGGATTTATATTGCCATATTTATCGTAGCAAGCAATGTAAATTCAGTGATGAAAGAAACAATGAGTGAGGTTTTAATAACTACTTTATTTGGAAGAGGTATGGTTTTACTACTAATAATAGCTGTAATAAGTATGGCGATTTCAATAGGTATAAGCTTAAGAATTTGGGAAAAAAAAGATGTCAAATAGGTCATCATAAAAGAAGATAATTTAGTGATACAACAAGAGATAGAGTTTGGTTTACTAACGTGGATTTATTTGGTATAATGCTAAAGAATTAAATTTGTACTAAAGGAGAATTATAATTTGAAGTCGCTTAGAAAAATAAATCTGGTTGTATTGGCTATAGTCTTTATGGTTTCAGTTTTCATAGGATTTAGTACCTTGAATCCTTCCAAGCCTAATACGACAGATCAATCAACTTTTAATGCACAAAATGTGTATGACCACATTGCACAAATTGCCAAAGAACCTCACTCTATCTTTGAACAAGAAGCACTTGGGAGAGTAAGAGATTATGTGATTGGTGAACTAGAAGCTTTAGGTGTAGAAACACAAGTTTATGAGTATGAGGATGTTTATGTAGAACGTTCAGATACTTATACACCACTTAAAAATATCTATGGTAAAATAGATGGGAAAAATGACTCTTATATTATGTTAGTGACACACTATGATAATAATTCAAGAGCCAAGGTAGAACGCTATGCAGAGGCTGATGGTTCACTTGGTGCAGCAGATGCAGGATATGGCTTATCGACTATTCTTGAAACTTTAAGAGTTATTGTAGAAAATAATATTGAGTTAGAAAATGGTATTAAAGTTTTAATAACAGATGGTGAAGAGTATGGTTTACTTGGAGCGAAAGAAGCAGTAAAAGAAGCCGAAATTTTCGAGAATGTAAATTACCTAATTAATTTAGAAGCACGTGGTATTAAAGGCCCAGCAGTTATGTTTGAAACAAGTCTTAATAATAAAGGTGTTTTAGAATTATATGACGTAACGAATAGAGCCTTTTCTTACTCAATTAACCCTGAAATCTATCGTTCTTTACCTAATGGGACAGACTTTACAGTATTTTTAGAGCAAGGGATAAAGGGTGTTAATATTAGTGTATTAGATAGTTTAGATTACTATCATACACCTAATGACCGCTTAGAAAATGTAAGCATGAAATCTCTGCAACATTATGGGGACCAAGTTTTACCTATTGTCAAAGAGTTTGTTACAAATGATACATATGCCTCTGGTGAAGTATTAGAAAGTGAAGAGGACTTAATTTTCTTCACCCTTACAAAGAGTTTATTTATCAAGTATTCTCACATGATTAACTATATATTATTAGCATTGATTTTAGTAGGTATTGTTATTTTTGTGGTGAAGAATAAACTTGAAGTAAAAAGTGTCCTAAAGTATATGGGAATTAACGTTTTCATGGGGGCAGGTTTTGCTGGTATTGGCTATAGTTTAGCACGTATTATGGCATTAATTATGAGTAAACCTTTTAAATTAACTTACCTACCACTTGTACCTTATGAAGAAGTAATTATTATTTTGACTCTAGTTATAAGTTTTATCTTGTATTATGGCGTTATGTTCTATATTTCTAAAAAGTACAAAGAAAAAGATGCTTATTTGGCTGGGTCTATGAGCACACTTTGGGTTTTATCAGTAGCCTTTACTTTTGCACTTCCAGGAGGAAGCTATTTAACAGTATTCCCAGTACTAGTAACTTTAGTGTGTCTTTTCGTGAGTAGAATTTCTGAGAAGTTCTTAGTGAATCGATTTATGTATGTTATGCTGATACCTTTTGCGCTCATTCTGATTTTGTTTGCACCAACTATTTATCTATTTAACTGTGCTCTTACTTTTGGAGGCTTTGTAGTTACTATGATATTTGTATGGATTGCTTATATTGCATTAACAAACTGTATAGTAGAAGTACAGCATTAAAACTATTAAAACTATTAAAACTATTAAAGTTATAGGAAAATTATTAAAGATTAAAAGAAAAATAACCATGAAATAACTTTTCATGGTTATTTTATTTATTCTTCAAATCCAATAAGGATACCACCTTGTTCTGCATAGTAGCTACAAAGACCACTTGTTGGTATTATGTCTACTGTGCAATCAGGGAATTTGCTTTTTATAGAAGAAGAAACGTATTCTGCTGTTTCTAAAGCAAAGCAATGAGTGATAACAACATGACCACCTTTATAGCCTCTAGATAACATTTCTTCAATGGCCTTATCATAAGCTGTCATTTTACCACGACATTTTTGTAATAACTCTAATGTGCCTTCATCACTAGCTGTCCCTAATATTTTAATCCCAAGAACCCCAGCTAAGTTAGCTTGCAATTTACTAATACGTCCATTCTTAACTAGATTATCAAGAGATTTAAGGACGAATAAAAGATGAGTACTCCTGCGATATTCCTCGATACTTTTAACAATGTCTTCAAAGCTCATACCCTGATGAATATACTCTGTAAGTTTGTGAGCTATAAGAGCAATTTCAGGTCCAGCTGATTTAGAATCTATAAGATAGATCTTTCGCTCTGGATACTGAGCTTTAAATAAATCAAGTGCGGTTTTTGCACTTGCATAGCTTCCTGATAAGGTGCCTGTAATGGTAATGGCAAAGACATGGTCTGACTTTTCATAGGCAGTTAGCCAATCATGAGGACTTGGTGCTGCGCTTCCAGTCTTTCCTTTATAGGCAGACATTTCTTTCATAAATTCTTCTGTATTAAGATTAAAATCATCAATAAATTCTTTTTCACCAATATCTAGCTTAAGTGCTACTCTTGTAAAATCAATTTCATGTTTGAACTCAGGTTTTAAGCTTGTTAAGTCGCATCCTGAGTCAACAACTATTCCGTATGTCATAAATACCTCCGAAGTATTTGCTTATCTATGTTTTTTAATATTTGATGAAATTGTACTATAAGTCATTATATGATACAATTTACAAAAGCAGTTAAAATGTAAGTATATTGGAGTAGTTGGTAATGAGAAGATCAGAAGGTGGAACAAATCTTACAGTTAGAAATCAATATATAAGAATGTGTATTGCAAGGAATTTAATTCAATTAATGGAATCTAAGGCACTTGATGACATTACCATAACAGAGCTTGTAAAAAAGGCGAATGTTTCAAGAATGACCTTCTATAAATACTATAAGTCGAAGCAGGAAGTGCTTTCGGATTATATGTATGAACTTGTAAATAATTATGTACAGGATACAAAGAAGCGGAAGAATATTGGAAGCTTTCATGAGTTTAAGCGTATTTGTCATTGTTTTGAATTTTTTAAGCAGTACAGTCCTTTCATTAAGATTTTAGTTAATGCCAATATGTATTCAGTCATTATTAATGCAGTGAATAATTATATGGATACTTATGTTCTTCCAGTATCTCATTACTCACGTTATGAGTTATATTATTATGGAGGCGCATTATGCAATACTTATATTAAATGGATTGAATCAGGGATGATAGAAGCACCTGAAGAAATCGCTAAAATGGTTTATCAATATGGAGAAAAGTATAGAAAATAAGAAAGAATGAATCCTAGAGTATAAAAGGAAGAAATAAGACTTTTATGCTCTAGGATTTTATTTATTTATTTATTTTTAAACCAGACTTAGTAAGGGCTTTGTTAAGTGGTGCATAAAGCATAACGGCTACTAAGATTGAGAATGCCCCATTAATAATGGTGGCAGGTAAGTTAACAGCGGCAGCTAAGAGAGCAGGAGTTACCTGGCTTCCGACCAATATTAAGGCAGCAGCTTTAAATAAGAATTCGCCAATTAAATTGAAGGTAATACCAGCCACAGCACCTAAAATAGCATATTGCATATTAATAGAGACTTTCTTTATCAGGAAACAAGTAATTAGCAACATAGCACCTAAAACTAAAGAAAAAACATAAAGGAAAGGACTGATAACAAGTTCTTTTTCTATTCCATCTATGATAATGACCTGACCGACATTAAATGCAAGATAAAGGAATAGACATCCTAAAAAGATAAAGAAGCCAGAGGCAATAGCTAGGTAAATAATAGGGGATTTGGCTTCTTTATTGTGTCCTTTAGAGGCAATAAGCCCTGTAAATAAACCAATCCCAAATTTTAGGATAAAGGTTTTATAAGAGGCCGATGCATAGCCATGAAGGATATCCCAAATTCCCATGCCGATAGAGCCAGCAAGGCCACCTGTCACTCCAGAAAAAAGAAGTGAAGCTAAGATAACGAACATATTTCCCATATGTAAGAAGGGAGTTCCTACTGGAGAGGGGATAGGTATTTTAAAGTAGTCTAAGGCAACATAGCAAATCGCTGCAAAAAGACCAATAACAATCATTTCTCTTAGGTTAAATTTTGATGACTTCTGATTCATAATGAATCCTCCTCAATAAATAATGTATTGAACTCTACTAAATTGTTTTTTATAGTATATATAAGTAATGTCATTATCAAAATGTACAAAAATGATAATTTTAATAAGGACAGTTAAATTAAGGAGAAAAATATGGCTATGCAAAAGTGTAAGGAGAGTAATCATCCCCTCTACCTGCAAATTTATGAATACTATAAAAATCTGATTGTTTTAGGGAGGTTAAAACCAGGAGAGAAACTGCCTTCTATTAGAAGGTGCGCGTTAGAAAGGCAAGTAAGTAAGACGACAATAGAATCTAGTTATATGCAATTAGTAGCAGAGGGTTATATAGAAGCCTTACCAGGAAGTGGATATTATGTCAGCGAAGGCGGATTTAATACTAAGAGTGAGAAAACGGTATCACCTTATCAAGAAGCTGATATTAAGAAGATTAAACCTATGTACGACTTTGCTAGTGGGAATGTAGACTATAAGAGTTTTAACTTTGATTTATGGAAACGTTATATGAAAAGTGCCCTTAGAAATACAGAAAGACTAGTAGCCTATGGTGATCCTCAAGGAGAATATGACCTAAGAGTAGTGCTGATGAACTATGTTAAAGAAACAAGGGGCGTAGTATGTAGCTCAGAACAAATTGTAGTAGGTGCTGGTGTGCAGAGTATGCTAGGGATATTATGTTCCTTAACTGGAAAAAGGTCTCCAATTTGTTTTACAGGGAATACTTTTAAACAAGGTAAAGCTATTTTCGAGGATAGAGGTTTTGAAACCTATTATAAACGAGAAGTCAATGATTTAAGTTACTTTCAGGAAAATAAGGTAAAGATGCTCTATACATTTCCTTCTCATATGAGTGTGTGGGGAGAAGTGATGTCTATGAAAACTCGAATGGCACTTCTTGAGTTTGCACAAAAAGAAGATTGCCTTATTATAGAAGATGACTATGATAGTGAGTTTAGATATTATACAAGACCTGTTCCATCGCTACAAAGTTTAGATGGAGGGCAAAAGGTTGTTTATATAGGAAGTTTTTCTAGACTGTTACTACCTTCTTTACGTATTGCTTTTATGGTACTTCCAGTAGAGCTAATGGAAAGTTATAGAGAAAAAGGACACCTGTATAATCAAACAGCTTCTACGGCAGAGCAAATTGCCCTTTGCCAATTCATTAGAGATGGACATCTTAGAAAGCAGATTAAGAAAACGAGAAAGTTATATATGAATAAATCTCAAGAATTATGCACAATCATTAAAGAGGTTTTTGGAAGTCAGGCAAATGCCGTTTCTAGAGGAGGAGGGTTTCTAGTTAGATTTGAAGTAGATAGCCCTTTATCAGCTGAAGAATTAGCAAGAAAAGCAGATCAGGTAGGTGTTAGATTAAAAGTTTCGGATTATCTTAATGATAAAGGATGGCCTTGTCTATTACTATCTTGCTCAGGGGTTGATGAAAAAGACTTTAAGGAAGCTATGCTCATTTTAAAGAAAGAATTTTTGGGTACAAGAGGACACACTTAGGCGGTGACTAAGCCTGTAAGTGTGTCTTTTTGTATGAAAAAAAGTATGCTTTACAGGAATAATATATAAATTTTACATAGAATTAGCTTAAGTTAAAAAAATACCTATTAAAATGAAATCAATAAACATCTAAATAGCCAATACATGAAGGAAAAAAGCACTTTAAAAAGAGCAATAAATAATAAACCTGTAGAAATTCTACATGATAGAGAAAGGAAAAAAGAGATGAATACACTAGAATTTGAGATGAGTAAGAAGTATAGAAAACTGCGTCCATCAGAGAAAAAAGTCGCAGATTATTTACTGGCATATAAAGGCGATGTTAATAAACTGACTATTACAGGTTTAGCAGAGGCAGCTGGGGTAAGTCAACCAACCATTATAAGATTTACGAAAGCAATGGGGTTAGACGGCTTTAAAGAACTTAAATGGATGATGCTTCAAGAAGCATTAAAAAATAAAGGGTCTAGTCAAGACTTAAATCCTTTAAATCATTTCAATATAAGTGAAGAGGATGAACTGATTCAGATTCCGTCCAAGGTGATTGCAATAACTATGAAGAGCATGCAAGATACTTTAAAATCCATTTCAGTTCCAGCTTATACAGAAGCTGTAAGTGCCATTGTTAGAGCTAGAAATGTTTTTGTATTCGGAGTAGAAAACTCTAAAAGTACGGTGAATGATTTAGTGACCAAACTTCTATACTTAGGGATTCATTGTATAAGTTATGATGACTGTTATTTACAAAGTATATGTGCCAGCCATTTGACAGCAGAAGACGTAGCAATAGGCATTTCTTATTCAGGATATTCTAAGGATACGATAGATGTTATGAAAATTGCAAAGAAGTCAGGGGCTACGACTATAGCACTTACTAACTGTGAGGATTCTGCAATCAATCAGTTTGCTCAAATTGTACTTTCAATCAATCAAGAGCAATATATGTACGGAGATGCAATTTTTTCAAGAACTTCACAAATTGTTATGGTAGATATGATTTATAGTGGGATTTTGGTAAGTGACTATAAAAAATATACGAAGAAAATGGATTTAAGTAGTCAGGTAATTAGTGAAAGGGCTTACCCCTTAGATGAAGATAAGTGTAGAAAATCTACATTTATCAAGGGGTAGATACTATTTATTTTTACCCAAAATTTACATTAAATTAAGATGGATTTGATTGAGATGGATGGAAATAAAAGTTAAAGTTGAAGTGTCAAAATGAATAAGAAATAAGACAAATAGTACATAGATATAGTCATAAAAGGAAGGGGACTATTAATGTTAAAACTAGAACATGTTAAGAAAACTTATGGTGATACTACCATACTAAAAGATATTAATTTAGAAATTAAGAAGGGGGAGATTGTATCTATTCTTGGACCTTCTGGTAGTGGAAAGACTACTTTACTCAATCTGATCTTAGGTTTAACAGATATTGATAGTGGCAAAATTATTTATGATGGAGAGGATATTACGCATATCCCTATGGAGGAAAGAGGCTTTAATATTGTTTTCCAAGATTATGCTTTATTTCCACATCTAAATGCTTATAAAAATATTACTTATGGATTAAGAAATAAGCCAAATATCTCAACTAAAGAAGAGGTAGAAGAACTTATTGAATTATTAGGGTTAAAGGACCACTTACATAAGAGAATAGACCAGCTTTCAGGAGGACAAAAGCAACGAGTAGCTTTTGCTAGAACGATGGTGATGAAGCCTAAAATCTTGTTATTAGATGAGCCTTTAAGTGCACTAGATGGTGTGATTAAGGAGTCTATTAAAGAGAGGATTAAAACAATCGCTAAAGAGTATAACTTAACAACTATTATTGTTACTCATGATCCAGAAGAGGCATTAACTTTATCAGATAAGGTACTGATTGTGAATGGAGGAAGCATTTCACAATATGGTACACCCCATGAAATTATGAATGCGCCAAGTAATTCCTTTGTCCAAGAATTTATTTTAAGACAACTTGAGATTAAGAGAAATAATATTTTAACTTTGTTTCATAAAGAAGGGGCTATAAAAGAAAGCTATACTTCCACAAATGAAAAGGCATGGCAGGTAGGATAGAGATGAAAAAAGGAGAAAATAGGGAAGTAAAACTTATTTCCATAGTCATTATAGCATTCTTTACTGCTTTTCTTGGTTATCCACTTTTATTACTTCTTGGTAAATCTTTTACTAAGGGAGGGAGTTTAGGTTTAGATAACTACATACAAATGCTAACAAGTCCAAGCTTCATGGTTGCTCTAAGAAATAGTATCTTGCTTTCTAGCATGAGCGCCATACTGACAACTGGCTTAGCCTTTATTTTAGCTTATAGTATCAACTATACGAACTTAGGCATGAGGTATAAGAAGCTTATTAAAGTAGGGATTACACTACCTATGTTATTACCTACTATTACTTACGGGTTTGCTATTATTTATTCTTTTGGAAAACAAGGATTGATTACAAAGCTTATAGGAAGACAGCTTTTTGAGATTTATGGTATGAATGGACTTCTAATAGGTTATATCATTTATACCATACCAATTTCCTTTATGCTCATTCACAATACAATGCTTTATATTGATAAAAAGTATTTGGTCGTTTCAAGAGTAATGGGAGATTCAAAAGTATCCACTTTTATGGTGACGATTATTAGACCACTCATAGGTACTTTAGCTGTTTCCTTTATCCAAACTTTTTTCTTATGCTTTACAGACTTTGGAATTCCAGCATCGGTAGGAGGGAAAGTCGAAGTGATTGCCTCTGTACTTTACAATCAGATGCTAGGAAGTATGCCAAACTTTAATAATGGGGCTGTCGTTGCAGTCATGATGCTTTTACCATCACTCATTAGTATTGGGATTTTAAAATACTTAGAACGATATAATGTGAGATATGATAAGATTTCCCAGATTGAACTACCAGAAAACAAACTAAGAGATGGTATATGTGCAGGAAGCTCGGCAGTTATTTTATTAGCAGTGTTATCCATTTTTGCAGTTATTTTTGTTGTACCATTTACTAAGGTATGGCCATACCGTCTAGAATTTACTTTAGAACATGTACAGAGTGCCTTAAAGGATAAGTCTTTAGTGAAGGTATATACCAACTCTTTATGGGTAGCTACAATAACAGCTTTA
>JARKVN010000134.1 GCA_029851645.1 Cellulosilyticum sp.
TATTTAAATAATTTTTAAGGAGCCCTTCAAATAGGCGCATAAACCCTAAAAGAAATAAAATGACAAAACAAATAATCTGAGCAAGGCCATCCTTTAGAAAACTTTGAACATAGGTGCCTAGTGCAAGGGAAATGACTAAAAATAAAGTGGAAATAGCCGTAAGAATGATGCTAGATAGCATAGGAATTTTGATTTTGTTTGTACCATAGGCGAAGCTAGCAATAAGTGCATCAACGCAGAGTGACAGTACAAGTAGTAGAACTTCTAACATAGCAAGTTACCTCGAATAGAAAAGGGTTACAGTTTTATAATATGGTTTAGAAGAATAATGGTAACTTGTTTTATAAAAAAAGAAGGAGAAAAAGTCTTTTGCTAGGGGAGTGTATTAGAAATGAGCAGATTGTGGTATAATACAGAAAGATTAAATGAGAAATAAAAAGAGAGGGAAAGCGATGAGTTATTTAGCGCTGTATAGAAAGTATAGACCCTATACATTTAATGATGTTGTAGGCCAAGAACATATTGTTCGTACTCTGAAGAATCAAATAGGCTCAAATCGTGTAGCTCATGCATACCTTTTTTCAGGAAGCAGGGGGACAGGTAAAACGTCTATTGCTAAGATTTTTGCACGTGCCGTAAATTGTGAAAATCCAGTAAATGGATCAGCTTGTGGTCAATGTGAATCTTGTCATAAGGTAAGTGACACATCAGCTATGAATGTGATTGAAATAGATGCAGCTTCTCATAATGGTGTGGATAATATTCGTGAGATTAATGAAGAAGTTAAATACACGCCACCTGTTGGTAAATATAAAGTGTACATTATTGATGAGGTACATATGCTTTCAGTAGGGGCATTTAATGCTTTGCTTAAAACATTAGAGGAACCACCTGCTCATGTCATCTTTATTTTAGCTACAACTGACCCTCAGAAAATACCTGTTACGATTTTATCACGTTGCCAACGTTTTGATTTTAAACGTATTACAGCAAGTGAAATTGAGGAAACGCTTAAAGGGTATATGGAGAAAGAGCATATTGATATAGAAGGGAGGGCACTTTCTTATATTGCTCGCTTAGCAGATGGTGGGATGCGTGATGCTTTAAGTATACTAGAGCAAAGTATTTCTTTTTACTTTGGGGAAAGAATTACTTTAGATAAGGTCTTATATTTAGTTGGAGCTGTCGACCAACGTTTACTTTTTGATATGATAACCGCTATTACAAGGCATGATGCAAATGAGGTATTATCCTTGTGCGAAGAGGTTAATAGACAAGGACGCAGTTTGAGGCAGTTTGCAAGTGATTTGCTTGAGCATTGCCGAAACCTTTTAGTAGCTAAAACTACTAAGGGAGGAAGTGATGTATTAGATTATAGTAGTGAACATGTTGAGCGCTTAAAAGCACAGGCAGAAGAAATAAATGCAAACGAGCTGATGCGATATATTAAGCAGCTTGCACAACTTGAGTATGAATTACGAACAGCGATTTCTCCAAGAATACTGTTAGAGATTGCCTTATTAAAGCTTTGTGAAGTCCAAATGGATGATTCCTCAGAAAGTTTGCTAACTAAGATGCAGATGATGGAACGGAAGTTAGAAAGACTTATGGCAGAGGGCATTACAATGGCTACAAGTCAACCAGCGCAAGTAGCCCCTAAGGAAGAGATTGTACCTACTAAACTTCCAGAAGCTGTACCAGATGAAGTAAAGGCTTTAGCCAATAAGTGGCCAGAAATTTTAAGTCGATTGGGAACAACTTCGGCAGCAAGGCTTATTTATACTTCTACTAGATTAGGTTATATAGAAGGAGATATTTTATATATTGTTTATGGTAAGAGCTTAGAGGCTGGTGTTAATCGCTATTTAGATGAGATAAAGCAGGTGATTAATGAATTTGCAGGGAAAGAAGTTAAAGTAAGACCGTTGTCAGCTGAGGATTATGGGAATAAGTCAATAGAAGCTTATGGCTCAAGCCCAAAGGTAACAGAGGAAGTAAGGGAAATTTCTAGTGTTTTAAGAGATGTACAATCGAAAATAAACTTTCATATTGATGTAAGATAAGTTACAATGTAATATAATAACGTAAAGAGTATGATTTTTAGGAGGATATAAGATGAAAAATTTTGGTGGCATGCCTAATATGCAACAACTTATGAAACAAGCACAAAAATTGCAAAGACAAATGGAGCAAGCTCAAGCAGAACTTGAAGAAAAAGAACTTACAGCAACTGCTGGTGGTGGTGTAGTAGAAGTAGTCATTACAGGTAAAAAGGAAATTAAATCTATTAAAATTGATAAAGAAGTCGTTGATCCAGATGATGTAGAGTCATTAGAAGACTTAGTGCTTGTTGCTGTCAATGAAGCGATCCGTCAAGCAGATGAACTTTCTCAAAAAATGATGGGTAAATTAACAGGTGGTATGCCAACAGGAGGTTTATTCTAGTGAGTGGCTATTACGGGGACAAGATGATAGCTCTTATAGAAGAGCTTTCTAGATTACCTGGTATTGGTACTAAATCTGCGCAACGTCTAGCTTTTCATATTATTAATTTACCAATAGAAAAGGTTGAAAAGTTAGCAGAAACTTTGGTTAGTGCAAAGAAGAACATTAACTACTGTGAAAAGTGCTGTACCATTACAGATGATAAACTTTGTCCAATTTGTAAAGATGAAGTACGTGCAAGTACGCATCAAATCATGGTAGTAGAAGATCCTAGAGATATGGCTGCTTATGAGAAGACTAAGGAATATAAAGGGCTATATCATATTTTGCATGGTGCAATCTCTCCTATGATGGGAGTCGGACCAAGTGATATTAAAATTAAAGAGCTTCTAGAACGCATTCAGAAAGAAGAAGTAAAAGAAGTTATTGTAGCAACGAACCCTAATATTGAAGGAGAAGCAACTGCAATGTATATTAGCAAATTGCTTAAACCATTAGGGATTAAAACGACACGTATTGCCCATGGCGTGCCAGTAGGTGGCGATTTAGAATATGTAGATGAAATCACTCTTTCTAGAGCATTAGAAGGTAGAAGAGAGATGTAAAAAGGCTATCAGATGTTGATAGCTTTTTTTAATAATAGACTATAGGCGTATGAAGTAATAGGATGGAGGAAAATAAATGAAAATCGAATGTACAAAGGAAGAATTTAAGACACTAATGGATTTAGTATATGCAGGAAATCTTTTAATAAATGGCACACGTCTTCAAGCAGAACGTATTAAAAACTACTCAGATATGGAGCAAATGATTTATAAAATGGCAGAAGCATTTGAACTAGGAGATTTAGTAGAATATAGTGAGGAGTTTGGTGAGTATATGCCAACTCATGAATATGAGGAAGATGAATTTAACGATTATATTGATGAATACGATACGAGTGTTTTTTGGGAGGAGCTTGTCATGCGCCTTGCACGTCGCGATGCCTTAAATTATGCAGGAGATGTAGACCAAAATGTTACTAAAGCTGCCCTAAAGGAAATGCAACTAGGATTTGAAGAAAAATACCAAGAAGAGATTGAAGCCAATGGATTAATGAATCTTAAAATTGTTAGATTGGAAGAGGAAAATTAAAAAGGATAAAAATAAGTAGCAAATGAAAGAGGAACATTTGCTGCTTATTTTTTTGTATAAAAGTAGGGTAGGGATAGAAGTAGCATGTTAAGAGTTTGTTAGTACATGTCGACATATTAGATAGCATACAAACTATGAGGTGATGAGAATGATTGATTCTATTAAAGGGTATGGTTATGAGCAATATGGAATAAATAATCAGCAGATAAAAATAGATAGTAGTAATAAAAAAACAGAAATAGAAAATTTAGATATACAGGAGATTTTAAGACAAGTTGAAAACTATACTTATACAGAGCAGGATAAAAGTAAAGTTGAGCCTGAACTACTAGGAACCCTCACAGAAAAGTTAAACATCACAGAGGAGGATGTTTATGAACTTTATAGTAGGGGAGTGGACCTAGAAGCATTAAGTATTAATGAGTTAGACTATCGCAATAAAAGTGGGTATAAACCTTTCCAAGAAGAGGAAGAAGAGCTGAGTGAGGAAGCACAGGACAAAATAAGAAAGAAAGAAGATCGTTTAGAAGATAAGATAGAAGTTATTAAAAAGCAAAATGATAGTATGTATCTTTATGCTTTAACAGACAAATCCCCTATTACCATTAATAGCTTATATGAAAATAGTTTTAAAGGAGAGTTCAAAAAAGGAATTAGCCAATATACGAAAGAAGATGTTGATAATGTCTTAGCTATGAACGGCTTAGATAAAAATAGTGGCAATACATGGGCTGTTAATTTATTAATGATGTATGATATAGGTGTTAGTTCACAAAATGTCAATAAGCTTCAGAACATGCAAGCGGCAGTTTCGGCATTAGAGCTTAAAGAAAATGGAAGTCTGTCAGGAGAAGAAGAACTCATTAAAGAGGGACAAGTGCAGTATAAACCCGAATATGTAGAGCGTATAACAGATGAGTTAGGCATGGTAACAGATGAACATATAGAAAAGCTAATAGAAGAAGGTAAAGACATTAATATTAATGAATTACGAGAAAGTATTCATAAAAATGTTAATGAAGCTTTAAGTGAAGGAAGGAAAAACAATCGATCTAGTCTGGATAGGTTAAACAGCCAAGAAGGTCAAGTCATAGAAGGTGAGGCAATTCTTATAGAAGACCAAGTAGAGGAAGTTAAGAAACAGATTGAACAAATCCGAACTAAATTAACCGTGGAAGCAGCGCAAAAAATAAGTGCCAGAATGCCTCTTGAAAGTAGTCAATTAGCAAGTGTTGCAGATGCCCTTTTACAAATCGAAGGAGAACAAGTAGTCGAAGCACTTCAAGAAGCTGATTTACCAGTAACAGAAGAGAACATTACAGGGGTAACTCAGGTAATGAATGCAACAGATAGTATGAAGTCTTATTTTATGGAAACGGTACAAATTGAACTTCGTACAGATGAAGCAGCTACGCTAAACGAGATTCATTCAGCACTTAGAGCATATAGTGATAATGAAACACCAGTAGAGCTTAGATTTGGAGAAAATATTGCTAGGGTAGAAGGTCAAATTATAGATTTACTAGAAAGTCAGGGAATAGAAGCAACAAAAACGAATGTAGAAGCAGCCAAAGCACTCATTACGAATCAGATGGAAGTTAATGAATTAAATATTCGAAGCATACAAGAAATTGTAGTAAAACTTAATACCTTCTTGGAGGAAATGACACCTATCCAAGCTGCACAGCTTATTAAAGAGGGGATTAACCCTTATGAAGCCTCAGTCAATGAACTTTTAAATGTGCTTTCTAGCCAAAAAATAGAGGGATTAAAAAATAGTGTGGCTGAAACCATTGTGGATATGGAGAAAAATGGGCAAATTAGTGCCGATCAAAAAGAAGGTATGATTGGTCTTTATAGAATACTTCAAGCAGTTAGTAAACAAAAAGAAGAAGTCATGGGGTATTTATTTAGGAACGAATTACCATTAACTGTAGAAAATCTTCAACAGGCAACCAAATATGTAACAGGAAAAAGACATGTCGATTCTGTCATAGATGATAACTTTGGTGAAACGGAAAGTTTGGTATATGATAAAGAAACAGCAAAACAATTACTAGAACAAAGTACCAATAAAACAAGTAAGACCCTAGAGATTATAAAAGAATTAGAAAATATGGCACTACCAATTACAGAAGATACAGTAAGCAAAGTTACAAAAATGAGTGCACTACTTTATCCCTATATTAAAGAGCAGTATAAGAAGCATTTAGGTAAGTTTGAAGGAATGGGAACGCTGCCTGAAAGCTTTCTTGAAAAATTAGAAAGTGTGAAGGGTGTAGACCAAGAGCTTGTAAAGCATATGATAGAACAGAAAGTACCATTAACGCTATCTAATATTTATTGGATGAATAAAATGGCTAATGAGCCAGATATTTATGGTAAATTACTGGATGCAAAAGAGATGTTAAAAGAAGGCTTACCAGCTGATTTAGAAGAATTGGAAGAGGAATTAAGTCAGTTTGAAAATCGTGCAAAAGAGTATAAAGAAGAAACTGTTTTAAAGGGAGATTTATTAGAGTATAAAAGTTATAAACAACTAGAAGAGGTTGTTCATTATCAAAGAGCACGTATTGAAAATGAAGGACTTTATCAAATTCCATTTATGATTGATGGAGAAAGAAGGCTTATTAATCTATACCTTCACAAGGATGAAAGTAATAAAGTAGAAGACGAAGGCTCACATCTTAAGGCTGTTATTACTTATGAAACAAAACATTTAGGAACCGTTAAGGCGTACCTAGAAATAAAGGATGAAAACATAGGTTATAGAGTGGAAGCGGAAAATGCAGAGGATATGCAGAAGTTGCAGGATCAAAGTGAACAATTAATAAGCAGGCTTAAAGCCATTGGATACCATGTACAGTATAATGAATTTATGAATCAAGAAAAAGAGCATACAGAAGTAAGTGAAAATAAATATAGAGAAAGTAATTTTGAAGAAGTGATTTAGGAGGGCTAAGGCGTGAGTCAGGAGAAAGAGCAAGAGAAAAATAAGAAAAAAAGGCCTAAAGACGATATATTAGATATTGTCAAGCAATTCATAAGTTACTTTGAAGAAACAGATAGGAGCGAGAACAATGGTAACAGTAGCACAAATAGCAAATGCCTCTAGGGGGGAGCTTTTATGTATTACCTATGAACTCTTATTAGAGCAAATTCAACTTGCTGAAGATTGTGAAGGTGAAGAAAGGAAAAAGCATATAGCTAAAAGTATTTCTATTATACAAATGCTTGCAGGAGATTTAGATTTTAATGTGCCTTTATCCAAGGAATTATTTAATATTTATGTCTATGTGCAAGGGCTTTTGATTAAGTATAAGACAAAAGAAAAAATTC
>JARKVN010000011.1 GCA_029851645.1 Cellulosilyticum sp.
AAAGAATCCATGGGACGATAGGCTATAAAACGCCTATTGCCTATGAAAAAGAATACTACAAACAGAAGAAGGCTAGTTAACTAGAAATCTCCGTTTGTAGTGTCCATTTTCTTGACATAGTACCACATTATATCATTAAACTATCATCAGGTGTTACAACTTTAGTATAGCATTACAAATGTTTATAATAAAGCACTGATAGAAGAGATTATTGAAACGTATGACTTGGAGTTTGAAGAAAAGACATCTATAGTATTTGATAAGCTAAAATATATAGAAAAAGATGGAGAAGTCAAAGGAATATTAGTACGTATGAAGCAACCTAAATAATATTAGCTATGAGTAATGTGATAATGAAAATGGTGAGTATATATTATATTTTTGAGAAAGGAGAAGCTATGCAAACCAAAAATGAACTATTTCAAAATTATCCAGAAGTACTAACAGCTAAGATGATAGCAGAAATTCTTGGCATTGGTTACACTAAAGCATTGAATACCATTCAATATGGTGAAATGAAGTACATTAAAATTGGTAATACGTATCGTGTTCCAAAGCAATCCTTTATTGAATGGTTATTTGAAAAGGATAAAAGAGAAATTGAAGTTGCTTAAACCAGTGCCCCTTTGGTAAATTGCCAAAGGGGTAATTACTTATACGGAAAGGAAGATGAAGAATGGCATCAGGACACATCAGAAAAAGAGAATACAAGAACGGTCACTCGTGGTAAATCATCATTGAAGCAGACATTGATCCACTAACAGGAAAAAGAAACAGAATCTACAAAACAGTCAAAGGAACAAAGAAACAAGCAGAAAAAGTCATGGTGCAAATGTTGAGTGAAATGAATCAAGGCATTTTCATTCATGAATCTACAAAGACACTAAAGCAATTTTTGCTTGAATGGTTAGATACCTACATTAAACGAACTAAATCACCAACAACAACTAAAAGGTATGTGGAGCAAGTAGAGAAGTATATCATACCAGCATTAGGCAAGAAGAAATTGCAGGATTAAAAAAGTATGGATATTCAAAAGTTCTACAATGCCCTTGCAGAGAAATCTCCTTTGTCAGATAAGCCACTATCACCAAAAAGCATAAAGAACATACATATGAATTTCTTAGGGGCACTAGGGCAAGCAGTAAAAATGGATTTGATTAAAAAGAATCCAGCAAAGCATGTAGAAGTTCCAAAGACAAAGAAATACCAAGCAGAGGTGTACACACTAGAGGAAGTACAAATATTGCTTGAAGATGTGATTGATACTAATAAGGAGGTACCTATTGCACTACTAGTAGGACTAGGACTAAGAAGAGGTGAGGTGCTTGCACTCAGATGGCAAGATGTTGACCTAGAAAAAGGTAAAGTATGTATCAGAAGGAATATGGTTAGGGTAGATAAGGAAATCATCTTTAAAGACCCAAAACAGAGACAAGTAATAGAGAGATTGAATTACCATCTACTTTGTTGAAGTTATTACAAAGAGAAAGAAAACGTTACCTTACTAATAAGTTAAAGATGGGTGAGCAGTTTGAAGATAATGATTTAGTAGTATGTTGGGATGATGGAAAATGTATCAATCCAGATACACTAAGTCAGAAGTTTCGAAGGTTGATTGAAAGAATAGGGTTAAAGCATATAAGACTACATGATTTGCGACATACCAATGCAACTTTGATGCTAGAATATGGCGTAAACATAAAAGTAGCTCAACAAAGACTTGGTCATGCATCTATTTCGACCACGATGGACATTTACTCACATGTTACAGAGAAGGTTGAAAAAGAAGCTGCTGACAAATTGGATAAAGGTATTTTTGAAGCTCTTGATATAGGTATCGGATGATACTTGTATCAGGAGCTTTTTATGTTTGAAAATGTGTCAGATAAGGGTATAATAAGATTAAGAAGTAACAATTTGTAGAAAGGAATAAAGGATGAATATATTCTATTCTAAAGTAGCAGTTAAGATGATTAATGCCATGGATAAACCTACAAAGCAACGTATAAGAAATGGGATTTTAGGATTAGTAGAAGTACCACCTAAAGGAGATATAAAGAATATGCAAGGCATTGAAGGGATGTATCGTTTACGCATTGGAAAGTATAGAATATTATATGAGTACAAAAAAGATGATAGTGATAATATGGCATTGTATATAGTAGATGTAGGTTCACGAGGGGATATTTATAAATAAGAGGAGGTATGGATATGTCACCAGTATCACAGCAAATAGTAGAATTAGTGGATATGTTACCAGAAGAAGAACAGAATTTAGCATACGAATTTATTAAAAGAATGGTGTTAGCTTGGGATTCGGATTTTACGAAGGTAACGCCTATAGAAAAAACACGTGTAGTAGAAGCTCAAAAAACAATTGAGCAAGGTGAAATCTTTGGAGATAGTGATATAAATTGGGATTAATAAGTGTTGCTGAATAGTGTTAGATAGTTTTAATTAGTTTCTACTACTACGACGTCAAATCGTCGTCAAAACCTAAAAGTAAGTATAGTTGTCTAAAAACCAAAAGGCTATATCTATTGATAATCAAAGGGTATAGCTTTTGTTAAAGGAACCCTACATGACAAATCAGTAGTTTTCCTAAACCGTGCATCGTAGGTTTGAATCCTATCAGGTGCATTAAATAAAGCCTTACAATTACTTGGTTTTCAAGGATTGTAGGGCTTTTTGTTTTGGAATGGATTATGAAGTGAATTTCAAGTAGTGGTCAATAATGTCGTCTTTTTTCAATTAGTCGTCGTCTCTACGGCGACGTAAGGACGTCAAAAGGGCAACTTGAACAAATCTAGGACAACAATGAAGGAGAACATACTGAAAGAAAGAGAAGACCTTAAATAGTTAGATAAAATGTGATAGGGTTCGATGCCCTTCACCTCCATGGTTATAACCCACGAATTTCTGACAATTTAGTTAGAATTCGTGGGTTATTTGAATTTTCAAGGGTTTGGAGCAAATAAGAGGCATAGAATTAATGAGATAGAACCGTATCACAAATAAATGCGACCCTTTTTTAGATATAAGGAGTATAGGAAATAAAGGTGGTTAATAGTAGTGGGATGTAAAAAGGGTTGCACTAATGAGCCATAGGCCGTACCACACAGCAAAACATGGGTTAATTTGAGTATGAGATTAGATTCAAGTATAGGAATTTTATTTGGGATTATGATAAAATAGAGGGTATATAGGTAGATAAATTAGAATTTACCAAAAGAATAGAAATTGATAACCATGTTTGGAGGATAGATATGAACTTAATTAAAACATTTGAACAAAGGTTTAGTGAAGAAGTAGTTGAAATGTTAATTCTCACAAAAGAATCAGTTGGTGGTGCATCAGTTAATGGGGATATGCTAATTCCCTCTTTGCAGTTTATTGCTTCCGTAAATGTAAAGACAGGTGAATCTATGTCAATAATGTGGCGATGATATCAAGTGAAAATAGATATAATTATTGAATATCAATAGATTAAAGTGATGTGAAAATGAATTTAATATAAAAAATGGACACTTTTTGGACATTTTTTATTAAGAAAGTGATTTTAAGTTTTTAAATGTTTCATTAAACTGTTCAGCTATTTTTTTATCAACAGCATCTATGGTACTTGTATACGTATTTAATGTAATTTCTGTTCTTGAATGCCCAAGCCTTTTGGAAACAGCTTTAACATTAGCACCTGATTGAATTAATAGAGTAGCTTGTAGGTGACGTAAATCATGAAACCGAATGGCAGGTAATCCTAACTCTTTTAGTAAAACAGTAAAACGCTTACTAAGGCAATGTTGAGAGATAGGTTTTTGTGATACATGAGACCAATATATTTGTTTAGATACGGGTATATATGGTAAGCTAGATATATACTCCTTTAAACAATCTAGTGCAAATTGTGGAGCATATATTTTTCTGTTTGAAGTAGGTGTTTTGGTTGAGATAATAGCATGCTCCAATTCACCTGCTTCATTTCTGATTTGACCAGCTTGTTTATCTATATTGATGATTCCATTCTTAAAATCTATATCATCAGTAGTAAGTGCTCTAATTTCACTATTCCTTAAACCACAACCAATAGCAAGATAAAAAGCAGATTTATGCATTAAATTTGTTTCACGGATGTTATAGTATTTAATAAGATTCTCTATTTGTTCTAAAGAGAGTAGTTCAGACTGATTATTAGTAGTTCCTTTCTCATACTCTATTTTTCTATAAGGACTTATTTCTACCATTTCCCATTTTTCAGCAAAACTAAGTGTCTTACTAAGACAAGACAATATACTTCCGACACTATTAGGTTTAAGAGACTTGGCAAGTTTATTGGCAAACTTTTGTATGTGTATAGGTTTTATGTCTTTTAAATCTATAATTCCAAACTCGGGTAGTATATATTTATTATATGCTGTTTCATATATTGTTTGAGTATTTACTTTTAGCTTAACAAGTACATACTCATTATAAACTATATCACACAATTGGTTCATGGTAATATCTTTAGTTAAATTAACCCTACCAGCTACAACATCAGCTTTAAAAATCATATGTTGCTTTTCAGCTTCTTTTAGTGCCTCTTTTTCACTAAGGTTAGGTGGAGCTTCAAAGGTCGTGGTGTAAAGTTGCCTTTTATGCTTCACCCTAAATCTCCAAGTTCTTTCTCCTCTTTTGTCCATTGACATAACATCATCTCCTTTGTTTAATTTACTTTGGCTAAGTATTTTACGTTACTTAACCAAGCCTTTTAAGAAGAAATTCTTTACTTACTTTTCATTTATAGAGGGGAGATGAAGGTTATTTCTAAGAACCTTTAGTTCAAGTTTATCGACTTTACTTTCGACTCTTTGTAATCCAGTAGATATTTCAGTTTCTTTATCAATGCCTACTTCTCGAGCATCAAATAAAGCAGATAGCTTATTATCCATTTTGTTTTCTAATTTTACAATTGATTGTTCAACACTATCAAGGCGGCTATTAATTTTATCAACATCATCTTTAGTAGCCATGTTTTCTTTCATTTCGTGCATTTCAGATTCCATTTTTTCAAATTTGTTTTCTATGCTCTCTACTTTATTGTAGAGTTTAGTCATTAGTTCAAATAATTCTTTTTCCATCTTCTCATCTCCTAAGTATTAATATTTGATACCTTTAGCTTTAAGGTATTTTGCATGTTCTCTTCACTAAAAGCTTCTATAAGATGCAGAGCCTGCTCTTCAGTTATAGGTTTACCACCATTATTTATATGAATTAAACCAGTAGCATTAAGTTTTTTTTTGTTTCTTCTGTGAGAAGAGAAGTATCATTTATGAGCATATTATTTCCTCCAATTCATTTTTATAATCAATATAAGTCCCAGCAACATATAATGGTTCAAAATATAGTGTATATTCTTTACAGCGATAGTAGGCACCATATTGTTGCTTGTAGTATGTAAGAGCTTCGCAAAAATATTCTTCTGTAACTTCAAGATAACTACACAAATCTTGTAAATTTAAACAGTAATTAAGTAATGCTTTAACAATTTTGTCTAATGGAACTAAATCTTTAAAAGAGCACTTCCTTGCGAAACGCTCTTGTTTTAGATTATTGATATTTCTAATATCAGTTATATTCCCTACAGTAGTTTTGACATGCCATATTTCTTCGCTTAAACAGCATCTTTTTTGAACAGTTGTTTTTAGTATACGTGAGTTTAAAGCTATTTTTCGATTTTTACATAATGCGCCTGAATTAGAACGTAATTTCTTTTCTCTTATATCAAGTCCCATTTTATATCCTTCATCAAGTAAATATTCATGTGAATACAAGTATTAATCCCCCCTAAAAATATCACCAGTTATCCATATCTGCCAAATCTTGATTAATTAATTCCAGTTCCTCATCAGTAATATTATCATTATGAGCGGCTATTGGTATTAGGTAGTCTTTTTCTTCTTCAATAGCAGAGCATCTGTTATATTCCATGTCTAATACAGTAGATACTGTGTGTTGTCCTTTATCATCTAGTTTACGATATTTTAGTAGATGTTCTCTTTCCTGAAGAGAGATTTTGAAATTTATCTCAGATAAATATTTTTCAACATCATATCCCATTAACCAAGCCGGATTTATATCAAAATAAGAAGAAAGTCTTTCAATCGTAGTAATTTTAGGAGCCATGTCTCCAGTTGCATATCGAGAAATTGTAGCAGCACTTAAATGGAGCACTTCAGCAATAGAATAAGTAGTTTCATTTTTTTCTTGAAGTAGTTGCTTTAATCGTTGTCCAAAAACCTCCTTGTTAACAGAATTATTTTTCATAATTTATCTCCTTGTTAATTGTTATTTTAAAAATATAATACATCAAACTGTTACGAAATGCAATAACAAAACAAAAAAAAATAGATAAATATTACGAAACGTATTGACGTTATTATTTCATGGTGTTATATTGTTATTACGAAACGCAACATATGTATAAGGAGGTGAAAATATGAAGAAGCGGAGATATGTTGAATTAGTTAAATTAAAAGGACTTATGAGAGAAAAGAAAATATCTTATAGAAAGCTCTCTAAGGAAACCAAAATAAGTGTAGATGCATTAAATAATAAAATTAATGGCTACTCATTATTAAATACAGAGGAAATATATAAGATAGTGGATGTGCTAGAAATTAGTCCTGAGAATATAATTTTATATTTTTTTCCTCAAATGTTACGAAACGTATCATAGATTAATATTAAAGGAGCATGATTATGAACACACAAATGAGCAGTGTATTAACACGAGGTGATAGCACACCAGTAGTTTTAAAAGGTACACAACAATTTATGGGAAAAGAAATCCCAGTAGTATTAGGTGGGTTTGGAGAAAACTGTAAAGTGGTTACTGATAAAATGGTGGCTGAAATACATAATATGCAAGCAAAACATGTAAGAGAAAGTATTAATAAAAATATTAAAAGATTTAAAGAAAACATTGATTTTATTGACTTGGCACAACGTGTCGGTGAGGTCGACACGTTGGATTTACTCTTAAAATTAGGATATTCCAAACAAGCAATAACCCAAGCAAAGAACATCTACCTACTATCAGAAAGAGGTTACGCAAAGCTAATTAAAATCATGGATACGGACTTAGCGTGGGAGATACATGACAAATTAATTGATGAATACTTCCAGTTAAGGGAAGCTGTTAAGCAACAAGTAAGAAAACTAACCCCACTAGAAGAATTAAGACTTCTATATCAAGTCTTAGAGGTACATTCTAAAGAAATCGAATCTGTACGTGAAGAAGTTACAGGGGTGCGAGAAGAGTTTCAAGACTTAAAGGATAACATGCCTTTGTTTGGTGAAGAATCTGACAAGCTACAAGCGGAAGTAAGAAAGGTTGGAGTCGCTATTTTAGGTGGGTATAAGTCGAATGCCTATAATGATAATTCACTTAGAGGTAAAGTGTACAAAGACATTCAAAATCAACTTAAACGAGAGTTTGGAGTAGAGAGATATAAAGCTATTAAAAGATGTCAGCTTGATATTGCTATGGAGATTGTACAGAACTATAAAGCACCAACTGTCTTAGTGACAGAGATTAGCAATTTAAATAATCAAATGAGGTTAGCTTAGGAAGGAGAATAGATATGGAAGAAGAAAGATGTTCAAGATGTAATAAAAAAATAGACAGGAAAGTTCGAACAGTAGGTGCAAAGATAATAGTTCCTAAATACTGTTCGAACTGTGGTAAAGCCTTTGAGGAAGTTTATTCTTCAAAATCAGGAATAAGCCCGTTTTCTAAATAAGTTGTTTGAGAGCCACAAGCATCGCAATATTTGTAGAAATTAGGTAGTATAACAGATTCACCATTATTACAATCACACATATCATTAGAGCAATGATTGAATAAATACGTACCACAAATTGGACAGTATTCAGAGTACTCATTTAAATCTTCATAATTACATTTTATACAAGGCTCTGGAATACATTTATCAGACATATATAACACCACCTTTCTTTTATATTCCAACTTGGCAGAGTTGGTAAATAAATTAAAATTATACCATAGTATAACAATTTATTTCAAGATTTGACAAAAGGGTGATGAATATGTGGCTTGAAATGTCAGAAGAAAAAACGCAAGCGTTACGAGTATTAATTACCTACAAATACGGTGGCATTAATAATATAGCTCACGATATAGGGAAGTCAAAGAGGATTCTGCTTCTTAAATTAAAAGGTGAAGTGAATTGAATTGATACAAGGGGGTGATATTTTAATGGACATATTCAAAGTCTTTATAGATGAAATAAGAAAGATTGTTAGAGAAGAAATCCATAATGCTACAGATGAAATACTGAAGAAGTATGTAGAAGATAAATGGATGGATAAAAAGCAATTAGCCGAATATTGGGGGGTGAGTGTTAAGTGGATAGAAAATAATTTAGAGGACATACCACATTCTAAAACACTTCCTTGGAGATTTAAAAAATCGTTAGCAGACCAATGGAGAATGGGAGAACTAAAAAAACTAGAAGTAGTTGGCAAAGGTAATGTAAGCATTAAAAACTATAAGAATAGTAACTTTAAAATAGGTAAATAGAAAGGAAGATTGAAATGAGAGAACAAATAACAAAAATATCCGTTTTAGAAGCTTCAAAAAGAATAGGCGTTAGCAAGACAACCGTAAGAGCACTAATCGAAAGAGCAGAAATTGAGAAGATTCAAGAGCATCCAGTATTGGTAAGCTTACCATCTGTTATTAGATATATGGCAAAATCAACTACATATGATGAAGTACC
>JARKVN010000012.1 GCA_029851645.1 Cellulosilyticum sp.
AACGTGGCTATATCTCTTATATCATCAATTCCCATATTACTTAAAATTTGATAGGCAACAGTCGTATGACTTTTTATGATTTCAAATTCCTCCTTCGTGAGCTTACCTTTCTTCTCCAATATATTAACTGGAATGGATAATTTCCCTATATCATGAAGCATCGATGCAATCTTAATCTTTGTTGACTGCTTATCATCTAATCCCAACATTTTAGAGATTTGCCAACTAATTTCTTCTACAACAATTGTATGGACTATAGTCGTCTCACTTCTAAAATCTATGGCAGAATTTAACATTCTTATATATGCAATAATTTCTTCTCTTGTTAGTACCTTTTTTTCAAGAAACTCATATAACTCACTTAAATAATTATCATCCTCTATTTTTTCTAGTAAATGATACTCATCACATACCTTTTTAAATAACTCCTTATGCTCTTCAAGCAAATAATCACTGCTTTTATTTAGGATACACATAGGGTCTACTCTATTAAAACGTAGTTGTAAAACCGCAACACTATCGGCTAAATTTAATAGAAGGGCTTCTTTAGGAATCTTTATTCCTTCTATATTTCTTAAATCTTTAGGGTATAAATGATGTCCTAATACAATATTAGCCAAATCTGACAACGGGGAAAAATACTTTATAAATAAATGTCCATAGACAGAATGATTCATTGGAATTTCTGAGTCAATATCAGCGACATGGTCTCTTTCCTCTATCTTATACACTCCTATATCATGGAAAACCGCTAATGTTGTTATTCTTAATATCTCCTCATCACTATACCCACCATGACATTTTAAGAGCTTGTACATGATATAAGCAACCTTTTCTCCATGTCCTGCTAATCTATCATCCATATAATCTAATGTTCTTTGTATAACCCTTACAACATCTTTTAAAGTTATTCTTTTCATATTTCACCCCATAATTAAGATTTTTCTTACTTTATACCTTACCATTTTTTTATCAATATGAAAAGGTTGTTCAGATTGTAAGTATATTTGTACTTGCTTAATTCAAGTCCTCTTTATGTAAGACATAAAGCAACACTAGAATCATAAAACATAAGAAATGCGACCAACTAAGTGGTCGCATCAATATAAAACTAATTGCAAAGATAATGTTTTTTTACTAAATTTATTACTTCCTTTGCTTGTGTCATTTGTTCTTTTGGTACCTTGAAAGAAATTGGTGCACTATAGCTTGCACCTGTAGAAGCTATTACTGTGTTTCCATCTACCCCTATCTTAATATCTACATCTAAATCAAAATTTCCTGCTGTTTCAAAAGCTACTGTTTTAATAGCCTTTTTAGGAAAAAACTTCACCTCTACCTTTTTTCCAGTCATCCCTTGCACATCCACTGTATATATCCCTAAATTGGTTAATATAATTGAATCTCTGAAAAATTGATAAGAGCCAACAACGTTCTCACCTTCAAGCATATAATCCTGTACATGTTTTAAGTCTGCACCTATAGATGCCTTGCCTGTTAACTTATCATATAATCCCATACTATCTCCTCCTCTGTTTTTATATTATTTTATTATAACACTTTAGCAAAATATATGGTATAAGCTACTAATAAAAGAACCTTTTCACCATTAATTTCATTCCATTTTTTTGCAAAACCAATTTTCTGAGTAATTCTTTAAGCTTTGGTTATTTTGAAGTTTTTCCAAACCATAAGATACTCCTTCTCTCCTGTATTTTCGTCAACCTTTTCATATTGAACTTTAAACCCTTCTCTTTGATAGAATTTTATTGCTCGTTCATTTCTTTGATACACACTTAAGGTCAACTGATTTCTAATAGTCTTAACAAAGTCTAATAACTGTTTACCTATGCCATTAGATTGTATTTTACTACAAACAAAAATTCCTGCAATATAATCCTCATTTATCCCAACAAATCCTTGTATTTCATGATTACTTTCATTTTCATAAACATATACTTCAGACTGTGGTAACATTTGTTTTACTAACTCCAAATTATCTATCCAATATTCTCTTGGAATAAAATCATGTGCTTTTATATTGGCATCAAGCCAAATATTCACAACTGTACTTAAATCTTTTTCTTTCAATTTTCTAATCACAATATATCTCCCTTTCTATACCTCTTTCCATTCCCCTATGCTCTGCTTCTTCTTTCATTTCTTCTATTGTTCTTGTAATATTGGCCACCATACTCCCTACCTCCTTTTGATTTGAATCTAAAATATCTTTTTATTATTGATTAGCCCCTTTGTAAATCTCATAAATATCTGTTTCATTAAGTACTTTAAAATTCCCAATTGTACGTGCACCATAAAACGTGCATCTTCTAGCTAGTTCTCTTAAACTCTCATCATCTTGAATGCCTATTCCTAGTTCTGTAAAGCATACGGGCGCATTAATTGCTTTAAAGTAGTCCACTGTTTTCTTAATAGCAGCTACAGCACATGCCTCGGTATTTTCTTCTTCTATTCCCCACACCTTTTTACCAAGCTGAGCAAAACGCTCAGGATTTTCCCTATAGCTATATCTTGCCCATGCCCCCCATATAGCCGATAAACTTGCCCCATGAGCGACATCAAACTTACCACTTAATTCATGTCCTAATTGATGTGGTGCAAAATCAGAAACTGCACCTAAACCAGTAAGACCATTATGCGAAAGGCTACCACACCACATTAGTTCACTCATTGCTTCGTAATCACTGGAATTTTCTAATGCCTTCTCTCCATACTTAATCACATTACGTAGCAGTGCCTCAGCCATTTCATCTGTAAAAGCATTTCCTTTCGTTGGTGTAAAATATCGGTCTAAAGTATGCATCATAATATCTACAATACCATATGTAATTTGCTCCTTTGGCAATGTATAGGTAAGTTCTGGATTCATGATAGCAAATTTAGGCCGGTTATAATCTGTACTAAGACCTCTTTTCTCTCCTGTTTCTTCATTAGTTAATACAGATGAATTACTCATTTCACTTCCTGCTGCCGATAAAGTCAGTATACATCCTACTGGTAAGCTACTTTCCACAACTTCTTTACGTAGCCAAAAATCCCATAACTCCTTATTAGGATTTGCTACACCATGTGCAACAGCTTTTGCTGTATCAATAACACTTCCTGCTCCTACTGCTAAAATAAAGTCTGCTTCAAAAGCCTTTGCTTCCTCTATAGCTTTCTTAGCAAATCCTAAACGTGGGTTAGGTTGTACGCCTCCTAATGCCTTATATTCTAAATTTGCCTTTTTCAGTTCCTCTTCAATTCTACTTAACAGACCACTGCGTACAACACTACCTCCACCATACACAATGAAAATGCGTTTTCCACCAAATTTCTTAATAGCTTCTGCTGTTTGTAATTCTGCATCCTTTCCAAAAATAACTTCTGTTGGTGCCCAATAAACAAAATTTTGCATTTCTATAATCCCCCTTTTTTTATTATCTTATTGCAATTCTTTCATCTAGTATAAGTCTTTCTAACACTTATTGTCCATCTCCATTCTCTAACTCTTTCCTCTTAAACTATCTTTTACACAATAGCTAAAAAGGACTATCACTCAGATGATAATCCCTTTTCTTCTTTATTCTATTCTTCCCTTATCCCATCTATTGCTTCTTACAAAGTTGACTCATTCACTATCAAATTTGCTATCAACTAAATAAGACTTGCTAGAATTCCAACGTCTGCTGATAGTTTGCGAACTGCTTCAATTGCTGCTTTTCTATATTCTTCTACTGACATATTTTCTGTTCCTGAAACTCCCATTGCCTTAGCAATGTCTCTATATTTTTCACCTGTTGTCTCTGCATTATATTCACATTTTCAATGGTTGGGTTAGGTTTAATATTAGAATATAACTCGTAATCTAGCTGAATTTATTTTTCATATAAAAACTTTTCAGGTAAATTTACCTTAAAGTCTTTTGCTAAATCTCTAAATTCTTGTGGCTGAATAGTTTGAAGCTTGTTAGGACTCATAGATAGCGTTTTCACTAAAATCTCTGCTGATTTTTCTACTGTATGCATTAATCCAAAGGTTAAATCAAAATCTTCCCCTGAACAGAACATGCCATGGTGTGCCCAGATGGCTACATCGTATTGCTCCATGAGCTTACTTGTTGCCACTGCAATCTCTCTTCCTCCTGGTACCATCCAAGAGACAATCCCTACACCATCTGGGAAAACAACAGGACATTCTGTTGCCATTTCCCAAAGCTCTCTTGTGAAAACTTCATCTCTTAAAGGAAGTACAAAAGTTAGTGCAATGATATTCGTTGTATGTGCATGGTAAATCACTCTATGTCTTCCATCTGTTACACGTTTTTTGACTTCATGGTTCATTAAATGTGAAGGAAGTTCACTAGTTGGTCTACCACCATTTACAAGCCCCCAACAAACTTGGTATTTTTCGCCTAATTCATCAATTTTAATAATTGCCAAACTATCTTCTGGGTCTACAATGACATTACGAAAATATTTTCCACTTCCTGTGACAAGAAAGTATTCGCCGCCTAAGCTTGGGACAATTGTTCCTATTTCCTCCCACTTACCCTTTTCATCTAAGTGATCTATTATGAGTTCTACTTCTTCTGCTTTCATACGGTAAGTACAATTCCCACCATTTCTCTCATGCCAGCCTTGCTCAAAACCATCATGACACATTCTAATAAATCCTTGCATAAACTTTGTATCTAGTACTTTCATCTGTCTTATCCCCTTCTTGCCAAAACTTCACTTTCATATTTTTTAACTTCTTCGTACCATTCTTCTTTTTGTGGCACACCATTACTTTCACAGAAGTAGTTCCATACATCTCCAAATGGATAAGTCTTCACTTCTTCTTGAAGCATCATCACTTCTGTGAGTTTTCCTTCTTCTTGTAAGTCTTTTAATTTTTGATTAGGTGAAAGAAGTGCATATAATAAGGCTTTTTGCATATTCCTCATACCAATAGTCCATGCCGCAATACGGTTGATACTTGCATCAAAGAAATCTAATCCAAATAATACACGGTCAAGGGCATCATTTCTTACGATTTCCTTTGCAATTTCTTTTGTTTCATCATCAAATAATACGACATGATCGCTATCCCAACGCACTGGTCTTGTTACATGTAATGCAATTTTGTCATGGAATAAAAGCATAGATGAAATCTTATCAGACACAACTTCTGTTGGATGATAATGACCATTATCCATAAGTGGTAAAATGCCCTTACTTGCAGCGTAATTAATGGTAAATTCAGAAGAACCAACTGTATAAGATTCCACACCAATACCAAATACTTTAGATTCTAAGCACACAAGTACTTTTTCTTTGTCATAGCTCATATCTAAAATCTGGTCTAAAGAATCTTTAAACCTTGCTCTTGGTGCCAATCGATCTGCTGGAATGTCTTTATAACCATCTGGAATCCAAATATTCATCAAACAAGGTTGACCTAACTCTTCTGCAAAATACTCAGAAATGCGAATACATGCCTGACAGTGACGAATCCAGAAATCACGCACTTCTTTGTCTGGACTAGAAAGTGTTAAATTATCTTTTACTTTTTCATGTGAGAAAATCGTTGGGTTAAAGTCAATACCAAGACCTCTTGCCCTTGCAAACTCTACCCATTTTCTAAAATGTTTAGGTTCTATTTGGTCTCTATCTGCAAATTCTCCTTCTTCAAAAATAGCATAGCAAGCATGGAGGTTTAATTTGTGTTTCCCTGGTACTAGGCTCAATACTTTATCAATATCTGCCATTAATTCTTCTGGTGTTCTTGCTTTACCTGGATAGTTTCCTGTAGCTTGAATTCCTCCTGATAATGGACCATCATGGTCAAAACCTGTTACATCATCTCCTTGCCAACAGTGCATTGAAATAGGAAGCCCTTTTAAAATTTCTAGTGCTTTGTCTACATCTACTCCTATCTTTTGATAAACTTCTTTAGCATACTCATACCGTTGTTTTGTTGTCATCACTTTCTCTCCTTTACTTAACATTTATTTAAACTCTTTGATTTCAAACGACTCATAAACACATCTTCTTGCTGCTTTTAAGTCTGTAAATACTTTATCCTCTATCATCTGTGCCATTAAATTCCCAATGGCAGTTGCTTCTGAAGGACCCGCTAAAACTGTTTTCTTTGATTGCTTTGCTGTTAATTTGTTAAGATATGCTGCATTAGAACCACCACCTACAATATGAATGGTACTGTAAAACTTTCCTGTAATCTCTTCAATTTCTCTAGTTGTCTCTGCATAACTTTCTGCCAAGCTTTGATAAATGACTGTGGCAATTTCACCGATGGTTTTGGGGATTTGTTGTCCTGTTTTCCTACAATAGTCTTTAATTGCCTGCTGCATATTATCTGGTGCTAAGAAAGTCTCATCATTAACATCTACTCTTGACGGAAAAGTGATATTTTTTTCTGCTAACTCACATAACTGTGCAAATGAATAGGCATCATCTAGTTCATGCCTTACAGACTGAATCATCCATAATCCCATGATATTTTTTAAATAGCGGTATCTGTAGTTATAGCCGCCTTCATTGGTAAAGTTTTTCTGCCTACTTACTTCATGACAAATTGCCTCTTGATTTTCAATCCCCATTAAAGACCATGTTCCAGAACTAATATATAAACATTCATCTGATTCTGTAGGAACCGCCATAACTGCTGAACCTGTATCATGAGTTGCTACTAAAATGACTTTGCAAGAAAAACCTACTTCTTCTTGAATTTCCTTTGTAAAGTTTCCTACCAAAGTGCCTGGCTGACTAAGTGAAAGAAACATTTCTTTTGGGTAGTCTAATCTTTCTATTAACTCCATATCCCAAGTATTCGTCTTAGCATTTACTAACTGAGTAGACGTTGCATTCGTGTATTCTGATACTTTTTTCCCAGTTAATAAGAACTGAAAGTAATCAGGAAGCATAAGGAAAGTCTTAGCACTTTCTAAATGCTCTGGATACTGTTTCTTTGTTGCCATTAACTGATAGATAGTGTTAAAAATTTGTTTCTGAATACCAGTCCTTTCATAGAGCTCCTCTTCAGAAATCAGCTTATAAACTTCTTCATCCATCCCCTTAGTTCGCTTATCACGATAACCATAAGTTTCTCCTAATACCTTATCCTCTTCATCTAACAAAACATAATCTACTGCCCAAGTATCAATCCCCATACTCACTGGTATTTTACCAATCTCTTTACACTTTTTAATCCCAGATTTTATATTCTCAAATAAGGACCTTAAATTCCAACAAGTATTGCCACCCTTATTTTCCATTCCATTTTCAAATCGGTAGATTTCTTCTAAAACCATTTTTCCATGACTTATATGGCCGAGAATATGTCTACCACTTGAAGCACCTATATCTATTGCTAAATAATAATCGCCCATACCCCCTCCTCCTTCTATCTCTATTTTCATTAATTTTAGAGTCAAAAAAAAGAACACCTTTTGACTAAAAAAGTGTCCTTATTTGCATTTTATATTTGTTTTTGCTATACTCATTTTAAGATTATTAAGAATCATCAATATAGTTTATATCTTATTTATGACTCATTATACATAAGGGAGGATTATGTATGCATTCATCTCTACTTAATGAACTAAGCACAATCACTGAAGAAGAACGTAAAATATTAGATGGCAGTTGTTCTATTGAAAGAACACTTTACTCTGATGACAAAGAACTCGTTGTAGACTGTAAAAAGCTCCTAAGCTCTGGGAAACTCATTCAAATTCGTCCACATACTCGCTTTATTCATTTTCCTAAACATAGACATAACTATATTGAAATGATTTATATGTGCTCTGGTCATACCACTCATATTGTAAATGGGACAACGATTACTTTAAACTCTGGTGAACTCCTCATTCTTAGCCAAAATGCCATTCAAGAAGTCTTACCTGCTTCTAAAGAGGATGTTGCGATTAACTTTATCATCCTTCCAGAATTCTTTGACCAATCTTTAAATATGATGGGTACTGAAAAAAGCCTCATCCGTGACTTTATTATAGGTTGTCTTAAGTCTTCAGACCCTTCCCTTCCCTTTCTCCACTTTAAAGTTTCCTCTGTTCTACCTATTCAAAATCTAGTGGAAAACTTAGCTTGGACTATTGCTTATAACATACAAAATAAACGATTAATGAATCAAATTACTATGGGGCTTTTGTTTTTACAACTTATGAATCATACAGATAAAATTGAATCTGGAAAAAATTCCTATGAACAAGAAATTCTTATGGTAGTTTTTCAATATATAGAAGAACACTATAAAGATGGTGAACTCACCATACTCGCAAACCAAATGGGTTGTGAGCTTACTTACCTAAGTAAATTAATTAAGAAAATGACTGGTTCTACTTATACAGAATTAGTTCAGCAAAAACGTTTAAATCAGGCCTGCTATCTTCTAAAAACTACACAACTTGCTATTATTGATATTAGCCTTGCTATTGGCTATGATAATTTTAGCTATTTTCATAGACTATTTAAACAAGCTTATGGAAAATCTCCTAGAGCTTATCGTATGAGCCTATAGCTATTTTCCATTTAAGCTCTATTTTAGTAAAAAGTTCATCCTCTTTCTCCTCAAGGATTTGATGAACTGTCGTCAAGTGACGTGCATCATCTTGTATGACTTCACTTACAAGGCGTAAGCTGTTCTCCTTGGTTGCCTCTTTTTTGAAAAGCACTTTAATATTTGAAATCTCATAAGCTGATAAAATCTCCTTAGGCAAGGCATCCACTGCCATGTCAATATACTTCACGTTATTGACATGGCGATTCATATCTATATCGCTATGTCTGACCTTAAAATGCTCTACATATTTAGGATTTTCCATTCTTAGAAAATCATCTAAAGGAATATTTTCTTCTAACTCCTTTTCTATGCCATATATATGATACTGAGCTTGAGACACTTTGACTGGTCGCCTCTCATCTATATCAATAAGCATAGCTGTTGATAGCCCTGAAGCTATGATATGCCCCTTTGAATTTTTTATTTTAAATGCCCTATAGCCAAATAATTTTTTAACACCTATTATATCTGTTTCCACTATAATTGTTTCACGAAACCTTGGATACTCTACAATTTCTAAATCATACTTTAACAAAACCCAGATACAATTATTACGGATACCAGCATCTGTTTCTCCCAAAAAATCACTTTGTGAAACCACAACATCCCATAGATAATTCATTAAAGATGAGTATTTACATCTATAGCTCATATCCACATCATAAATATTTATCGTATATGCTTTACTAAATTGATTGCTCACGATTCAATCCTCCCCTACAAGGTCTACTTTGTATTCATTATACTAAATCAGCTCTCCCTTTAGTAGTATAAGCATTACCTTGTTATCTCTTACCTTTATCATAAACTTCTCCAAGAGCTCTTGGTGGATTGTTATTTTTAGAGAAGAAAATAAGAAGAATCATAGTTAGTATATAAGGTAATGTCATAATTAAATCTGAGAATGTACTTGGTAATTCTAACATACCACTAATCATATACCCGCCTGATCTTGCAAATCCAAATAGAATACAAGCAATCAGAGTCGGTATTATCTTCCAGTTCCCAAAGATTAGTGCTGCAATCGCTAAGTATCCATAACCTACATAAAAGCTCGAAGAGAAGTTAGCTGAAATGGAATACGCAAAACACATTCCTCCCAGCCCTGCTAAGGCACCTGAAATCATAACAGCACTAAAACGTATTTTAGCCACGTCTGCTCCACCTGCATCTACTGCATGAGGATTATCACCACAAGCACGTAATCTCATACCATATCTCGTTTGGTAAAGTACATACCATGCAATAATAGCAATGATGATAATCATCACTTGAAATGGATAAATATCTTTAAATAATCCTCCAACAACAGGAAGCTCTGAAAGACCTGGAATAGAAAAACGTCCTAGTACCTCTAATACAAATTTAGAAGAAGGTTTACCAAAGATTACTGCATTAAACTGACTGGTTAAAAATCCTGTTAAAGCAATAGCCAAGATATTCATAACTACCCCGCTAATTACTTGATTCGCTTTAAACTTAATACATACAACTCCATGTAACATGGCATAAATCATACTTCCTAACATAGCAAAAACAACGGCAATATAGAATGACATTGATGCTAAAGCTGGCAAGAATTTCTGAGTGAGTATCACGGATAACGCACCTATAAAGGCCCCCATCCCCATAAATCCTTCAAGAGCAAGGTTCGTAATCCCACTACGTTCGCTATAAATACCTCCAATTGCAATAATAAATAGTGGTAACGCAAAGGCTAATCCATCAATAATGACTGTTTCCATTATGCCTCCTCCTTCATTTGCTCATTATTCCTCTGTGCATTATTTACATGTTTGTTATTGTCTTCTGCCTCATCTTTAATACGTTTGAGACGATATTTAATATAAGCGCCACATGCACTAAACAAGAGAATCAGCGCTGTAATAACGGATGCAATCTCTTGTGGCACGCCTGCTGCTGAACTCATATATGTACTGCCTTTACTAATAATCATAATCAGAAAGGCTGAAATCATACTACCAATAGGATTTGCATTACCTAGTAAAGATACAGCAATAGCATCATACCCTACTGATGAAAGGACTCTAGGTTGAATAGAAGTATTGTAACCCAAGTAGAAAGTTACCCCTGCTAAACCTGCTAGTGCTCCTGAAATAAGCATCGCAATCACCATCGTACGTCCCACTTTAATCCCTGCATATCTTGCTGCTTTTTGATTTAACCCTACTGCTTTCATTTCGTAACCTAACTTAGTTTTATCTAAGATAAACTTAAGTCCAAAGGTAGCTATCACAGCTAAAATAATTCCTAATGGCACTTCTATTTTCAAGCCTAAGAATTCTACATTTTTTAAAGTCAAAGAAGCAGTTTCTCCTATTGCCTTTGACTGACGAGATACTGGATCTACATAAAACATATTAATAAAGAAACTCATCACATATTGGAAAATATAATTCACCATAATACATGACACAACTTCATTGATATTAAAGCGATACTTTAAATAGCCAATAAGGCCACCTACCGCAGCCCCACATACAATCCCAATTAAAATAACCATTGGTCTAGCGATAAAACTACTCATGTCACTATAACCTACTACAATCGTTGCAATAAATCCAGCTAAAAGCATTTGGCTGGAAACCCCTAAGTTAAATAGTCCTGCTTTAAATGCAACTGCTACTGCTAAAGCTGCAAAAACAAGAGGTGTTAAAGCATTTAAAAAGCTCATAAAATCTGTGAGCATTCCTTTACCTCCTGCATAGGATGCCTTTGGTAAAATCCCTGAGCCCTGAAGTAGATTGTGATAAGCTCCTACTGGATTTTTTCCTATAACTCCAATAACAATTGCACCTACAATTAAACTCATTAATACTGCAAATACAGGCACAATCGTTTCCTGGCGTTTTTCATCTCCTAAAAACTTGATGATATTTTGTTTGATGTTTGTTTTCATTTTAAGAATGTACCCCCATCATATATTCTCCAACTTCCTTTGTTGTAAGTGATTTCGCTTCTTTAATTGCCTTAATTTCTCCATTATAAATGACACCAATTGTATCCGCACAGTTCATAACTTCTTCAAGTTCAAGAGAGATTAGTAGAATTGCTTTACCTTTGTTACGTTCTTCTATAATCTGTTCATGAATTCTTTCAATGGCACCAATATCTAACCCTCTGGTTGGCTGAACAAAAATAATTAGTGGTGTATCCAGCTCTATTTCCCTAGCAATAATTACTTTTTGCTGATTCCCACCACTCATGCTACGAACCTGAGATTTCACACCTTGTCCACTTCTAATATCATATTTCTCAATCATCTTGTTACCATAGGTATCAAATTCTTCTTTCTTTAAAACACCTTTTTTACAGAACTCTGGCTTGAAGTAATCTTTTAATACCGCATTTTCTGCTACTGAAAAATCTAATACAAGCCCATAAGTTTGTCTATCTTCTGGAATATAGGCGATGCCTGTTTCTGTACGCTCTCTGATATCCATATTAGTAATATCTTGATCATTTAAAATAATTTTTCCACTAGCTGCTGGTATCATCCCTGCAATAGCATCTGCAATCTCTACTTGTCCATTCCCTGAAACCCCTGCGATAGCAAAAACCTCACCCCTATGAATAGAGAAAGAAACATTTTTTACGACTTCAAATTGATTTTTATCTTTAACGATTAAGTTTTCTACCTTAAGCACTTCTTTTCCAAAGCTTGCTTCCTTTTTATCAAGTTCAAAGGTGACTTCACGCCCTACCATCAGCCTTGCCATTTCTTTAGTAGATGTGGTTGCTACTTCGCACATATCTACTAACTTACCACGACATAAAACAGCACAACGGTCAGCTACTTTTTTGATTTCTTCTAATTTGTGAGTAATTAAGATAATGGTTTTACCACTATCTCTTAAGTTCTCAATAATTTTTAGTAAGAACTCAATCTCCTGTGGTGTAAGCACTGCTGTTGGTTCATCAAAGATTAAAATCTCAGCATCTCTATAAAGCATTTTTAGAATTTCTACTCTCTGCTGAACTGATACTGTAATATCTTTAATAAGACTTGTAGGGTCTACTTCTAAACCATACTGCTTAGAAAGAGTTGCTACCTTTTCATTGGCTTCTTTTAAGTCTACGTATGGAAGGAAACCCCATCTTTTCTTCATTGGCTCAATCCCTAGTACAATATTTTGTGTAATCGTATAGTCCTGAACTAATTTAAAGTGTTGATGCACCATTCCAATATTTAATTGGGTTGCTTCATTAGGTGAGGTAATATTAACTTTCTCACCACGAACAAAGATTTCACCTTCATCTGGTTCATACATACCGAAAAGCATACTCATAAGTGTAGACTTTCCTGCCCCATTTTCTCCTAAGATAGCAAGTATCTCGCCTTTTTTTATTTTTAATGACACATTATCATTGGCTACAATGCCAGGGAATCTTTTGGTAATATGTCGCATTTCTACAATATAATCGCTCATCGCTTATTCTCCTTTTACCTTCTGTTCTACCTGCACTTAAAAATATACATTTATATAAAAACATGTGTAAAACGAAAAAAATGAGGGCCGTCTAAATTAAATGATTCAGACAGCTCTCTCATTATTTTATTCCTATTTGTTACTTGGAAGACCTGTAAATGCTTCTGGTGTCATGCCATTAAAGTTTGCAGCTGGAACAACTGTACCATCTTTTACAAGGTTATAAACTTCTTCTATTTTTGCTAATGTATCTTCTGAAAGTTGGTGACGCCCTTCTTCTTTTACATAACCTGTTGAGTCTGTATCTGCCTGAAGAAGTTCATTTGCCCCTTTGAAAGTACCTGCTTTAATTTCTTCAAGTACTCTTTCTACGTTAGCATCCATTACTTTTAAAGTAGATGTTAAGATAATATTGGAATCACCATTTTGTCCATCATTAAACTGGTCAACGTCACAACCAATTACTTTTACATTACCAGCTTCTTTTGCAGCTGTGAATACACCGTTACCAGCACCACCTGCTGCTACAAATAAAACGTCACACCCTTCTTTGATTAAAGTAGAACCGATTACCTTAGCTGTTGCTTCATCAGCGAAGTCTCCAACGTAGTTCCCCCCCACATTTGCATTGGTCATATCTGTTCCTGCATAAGAAGCAAGTTCTACAATTTCTACATTTTTACCATATACTTCATTAGCGTAGTTTACACCACTCTCGAATCCAAATTGGTAGTTAACATTTGATGGGAAGGCAACCCCATTTACGACAGCAACTTTGTTTGTTTGTGTTTCAAGAGCCGCTGCTACACCAGCAAAGAATCCACTTTCTTGCTCAGCAAATAACATAGAATATACGTTGTCAAATACTGTTTGATCGCCTACTGCTGCTGGTTCTGAGTCTACAAGGATGAATTTTTTATCTGGATTTTCGCTAGCCACTTGTGAAATCCCTGCAAATTGGAACCCCGGTGTTACAATAACATCGTAATCTGCTACGATATCACTAACAGCTTGTACAGCTGCTGTTGTATCTCCAGATGGTTCTTGAATCGCATTTACTGTGCTACCTGGATTGTTTTCTATGAATTCTAAAATCCCATTGTAGTTGTTTTCATTAAAGTTACCATCATCTACACCTGTAATACTTGTTACAATAGCAATTTTTAATCCGTCTTCAGCCCCTTGAGTTTGTCCTTCTGTCTTTGTTTCTTCTGCTGGAGCTGTATTTCCACCACAACCTATTAAAGTTGTCATAGCTAAAAGTCCTGATAATACTAAACCTGTTAATCTCTTTTTCATTGCTTTTTCTCCTCTGGTGATCCATTTCTTCATTTCTTAGTAATGACTTCTAAAGTCTAATAACCTCTTTGACTTAGCCTATTATTGATGACTTTCTCCACTTAAATAGCGATAAAAGGCATCATTACACCAAATCTTAACTTGATTGACCTCTACTGACTTATCAATGGCTTCAAATCCTTTAAGTACTTCTTCTTTATCCTCCTCTAAGCAAAATGGATTTAATGTATAATTTCCATCTGTAATCACATTATTATAGATGGCTTTATAACCTTCCCCCATTTCTACAGGCGAAACATAAAGTGGTTGCCACCATGAAGCAAGAAGTAAACCTTCTCCATCTGGATTATCATCATTTTTCTTTGCATAAGTTTCAACAATGTTATTGAATCTGATTTTGTCTTCTATGGATTCAAATTCAAATACTAAGTCATACTCTAATGAATGAGCTAACATTAAGTTTTCATTCACTACCTCTACACGGTAATCAGGCGTTGCTGGTGGTACATCACCCCACTCTGGTAAGTATTCAAAGATTGATGTTTTAGGCTCTAACTGAACCTTTGCAACGATTCCTTCACTGTTAAGAAGTCCAATAAGTTGTGAGGCATGAATTGTTGTGCTATGTCCATAACGAAGTGTTAGTTCTGGAATAAAGTTTGCACTGTATTGGCTGTTTAGTAAGTTGTACCCTGTTGTTACACCACTCATTACAGCTTGTTCCCCAATTGTTTGCAGTTTTTTATTTTCAAATAAAACAGCTTCTTCAGTTGCTTTGACTAGCTTGCCATAAATATCTGCTTCATTTGTATAACCAAGGAAGTTACGTGCCTTACCATTAGCTTCTGCCACTGCCATCAGTAAGTTAATTGTTTGTTCCTTAGTGATTGTTTGATTCATGCTACTTAATGCTTCTCTACTAATTAATCCTGTATCTAAGCCACAAGCTACATAAGGTGCATCCTCTGCTGTAATATCTGCTGTAAGTCCTTTACTTTGAACTTTTTCTTTATTGTACCCAAGAGCTAATTCTTCAAAATTAGCTCCTTTAATTGCAAGTTTAACGGCTTCTACATAGGTTACTGTTTCTTTTGTAGAAAGTTCATTAAATGCTTTATCTGAAACTTTATTCATAGCGGCTTCAAAGAATTTCCCTGAAATGACTTCTGGTATTTCATTGATTCCAAAATAAAGTTCTAAATATCTTTGATTATTTTGTGTTTCTGTTTTTTCTGTTTGTGATTGATGTAAACTAGTCTGTATAGCCTGGTCTTCTTTTGCAAAGACATCCACGCAATTATATGTACTAACTCCTACAAAAGCTGCTAATAAAAATGCTACATGCTTTGATTTAACTTTAAATCTCTTTGACATCGCTTCTCATCCTTTTTGTAAATTGTTCTCATAACACCCTAGTTTCTTGCTCGATTTTTCTTACTTACTTAATTTATTTTAGTTTTTTTTAGCATATTGTCAATTTCTTTGATTTACTTAGAGTCCCTACTTTTTAACCTAATTTTAAAAATTGCACACTAGAAATTTCAGATTTTTCGTTCTACATTGTTTTATTTAATAAAATTTTTACTAGGTTAAGGGCTATTGTGTTATATATTTTTATCTAATATAAGCCATCAACTCATAAACACTTCTTTTTTCTTATAAAAAATACATAAATTGAACATTTTCCTTATTTTTTTATATATTATTCGATTTTTATTCTTTTCTTACTCTGTTTCCTAATTACATCTATGTCTAGATTTCATATAATCTTACTCCTTCTATTCATAAAGACTCTATTCAAAAGAAAATTATTAGTTTATATTTTTTATCCAGATTGTATATTTTTCCACACGTTGGCAATACTCATAATGTAGCCGATGTGCTACATCCCCCCATATTTTTATCTTAAATTAAAAAGGTGCATGGTAGGTAAGTAATTACCACTCATGCACCTTTTGCTTTGAATCCCAAAGCTCTATTATAAAATTTATTTGCGCTCGCAAACTTTTGGTTGTATAATAAGATTTGAGGTGATTTTATGGAATTTTTTAAATGGCTTTCTATTACTGACCGTTACACAAAAATGTATTTAGATCGTCAGTTTGCTCCTCTTGGTATAAATAGTAGTCAACATATGTATATCATCAAAATATGTACTCAGCCAGGTATTACACAAGACCAATTTATATCATTTTTTTATATTCATCCTAGCAATATTACACGCTCTATTACTTATTTAGAAAAAGCAGGCTTTATAAGAAAAGAGCCTCATTGCAAAGATAAACGAACTTATTGCCTATATCCTACCCAAAAGGCTATAGAAGCAAACGAGCAAATTCTTAACATCATAAACAATTGGCAGGAAATTCTGCTTGAAGACTTTTCTTCTGAAGAACAAGAGTACTTCTTTTCTTTTCTAAATAAAGTAGGGCAAAAAGCCATTGCCCAGTCAACACATGAACTAGAAGTCGAAAACAAATCCCCATTGAAAGGAAATCATTATGCGTGAAATAAAAGCTGAAAATCCTCTTGGCTATGAAAAACTCCCAAAACTATTAAAAAATTTTGCCATACCTAGCATTATAGCTATGCTTGTAAGTTCTTTATATAATATCGTTGATCAAATCTTTATTGGTCAAGGTGTTGGCTACCTAGGAAATGCTGCAACTAATGTTGCCTATCCTCTTACAACCATTTGCCTTGCTATTGCTCTATTAATCGGAGTAGGTAGTGCAGCTCGCTTCTCATTAGCATTAGGTGCGAAAGAAAAAGAGCAAGCAGAACTGGCTGTAGGTAATGCAATTAGTATGATGTTTTTATCTGGTATCATTTATTTTATACTTATTGAAATCTTTTTAGATCCACTTCTTGTACTCTTTGGTAGTACAGCCGACATTATGCCTTATGCACAAAGCTACACTCGAATTACTGCAATAGGTATGCCACTTTTAATTATTACTAATGGTATGAGTAACTTAGCTAGAGCCGATGGAAGCCCTAAGTTCTCTATGACTTGTATGCTAATTGGTGCGATTATTAATACGATATTAGACCCCATTTTTATCTTTGTATTCCATATGGGTGTAACAGGAGCTGCTTTAGCTACCATTATTGGCCAACTTGCATCAGCCCTTATAGCAGTTAGTTACATTCGCAAATTTAAACATATTGATTTAAAAAGAAGACACTTTAAATTACAAGGTTTAGAATGTCTTAAAATTGCCTCTCTAGGCATGAGTAACAGCCTTAATCAATTAGCTATTACCATTGTACAGATTGTACTTAATAACTCCCTTATCTATTATGGTGCACAATCTATATATGGTAGTGAAATTCCTCTTGCTTGTAGTGGTATTGTTATGAAAACCAATGCTATTCTATTATCTATTATTATTGGTATTTCCCAAGGTTGCCAGCCTATTATTAGTTTTAACTATGGTGCCAAAAATTATGATAGAGTAAGAGGCATTTATAGGTTAGCTATTAAATATAGCTTAATCATTTCTATTATAGGATTTATAGCTTTTCAATTCTTCCCTAGACAAGTGATTTCCTTATTTGGAACAGGTGATCAACTCTACTTTGATTTTGCAGTAAAATTTATAAGAATTTTCTTGTTTATGGTTTTCATTAATGGGGTTCAAATTATCTCTTCTAACTTTTTTGCTGCAATTGGGAAAGCAATTAAAGGCGTTTTCTTATCCCTGTCTCGTCAGGTACTTTTCTTAATCCCACTACTTTTAATCTTACCACTATGGTTTGGCATTGATGGGATTTTATTTGCAGCACCTATAGCAGATGCTTTAGCTTTCTTAGTAACTGTGTTATTAATTGGAAAAGAGCTTAATCATATGAAAACATTAGATGCGGCAAAAGCCTTGCATCCTTGTTCTTCTCCTAGCTAAACTAAATAGACTTTTAGTCATTTAAAAAAGCATCTCTAAATGCTAACGCTAGCATTTAGAGATGCTTTTTTATTGTCTTTTTAACTTATTTAAGGCATAGAAATAGGCAGGTATTAAGAATATGTCTGCCATAATCCAAGCAACTGGGCTTGCCAAACAAGCTGCAATATATCCAAACCTTGGTACAAAAATAAACCCTACTATACTACGTGCAATCATCTCACATACACCTGCAAAAATAGCTAGATTTCCAAACCCCATACCTTGAATAGAAAATCTGAAGATATTTACAAATGCTAGTGGAATAAAGAAAAGACTGGTCCATTTCAGTAAGATTGCAGAATCCTTTATAATCTCAACTTCTTTCCCATCTACAAACATCAAAGAGAGTTCTTCCCCAAAAATGATAAGAATAATACAAGAAACAATAGAATATATGATGGCAATAATGGTACAGGACTTAATTCCCTCTGTTACCCTATCTAATTTTCTTGCCCCTGTGTTCTGACCTGCATAAGTTGCCATAGTAGACCCCATTGCATCAAAAGGACAGCAGAAAATCATACTCACTTTACTTCCCGCAGTTATAGCAGCTACTGCTATAGAACCTAAAGAATTAACTGCTACTTGTAAAATAACACTTCCTATAGCGGTAATGGAATACTGAAGCCCCATAGGAATTCCCATACCACATAATATTTGGATAGAATTCCAATTGGGACGCCATTCTTCTTTTGAAATCTTAAGAATAGGATAGTTTTTAATGATATATCCTAAACACAGTACCCCTGATATACCTTGTGAAACAACTGTAGCCCATGCAGCACCACCTACGCCCATATTTAGCACTAATATAGCAATTAAATCTAATGCTATATTTAGTAAAGAAGATAACACTAGAAAATAAAGTGGCGTCTTACTATCTCCTAAGGATCTTAAAATTCCCGCTAGAAGGTTATATAAATAAACAACTGGAATACCTAAGAAAATAACAAATATGTAGTCATAGGAACCTTGAAGTATATCACTTGGTGTATCCATCCATATTAAAATCTTGTAACATAATACGCACACTATAATGGTTGTAACAAGTGAAAAAGCAACAGATAGCCACACACTATTCGCTACATATTTTCTTAAATCAGATTCTTTCCCTGCTCCAAAAGCTCTTGCAACCGGAATAGCAAATCCATTACAAACACCCATACAAAAACCGATAATCATAAAATTAATAGAGCCCGTTCCTCCTACAGCAGCTAAGGCTTTTGCCCCTAGAAAGCGCCCAACAATCATGGTATCCATCATGTTATAAAACTGCTGAAATAGCATCCCCAATAGTAATGGCATAAAGAAATTCAAAATGAGTTTCGTTGGAGAACCAACTGTCATATTTTTAGTTACACTCTTATTCATTGATCATATCCCCTCAATAACTTATTTTCTATCGCCATTTATTCTATACCCTTTTCATCAAAAAGCAAAGAGAAATATTTAATTAAATACTATCTTAATTTCTGTTCCTTTTCCCTCTTCACTTTGTAATACTAAATCTGCATGATGTTTGGTTAAGACATGTTTTACAATAGCAAGTCCAAGCCCTGTCCCTCCTGTAGATTTAGAACGGCTACGGTCTACGCGATAAAAACGCTCAAAGATACGCTCCTGATGTTCTTTAGAAATACCTATGCCTGTATCTTTTACAATTAGTACTGCTTTTCCTTTATCAGCCTCTACTTTGACATTAACACTTCCACCTCTATTATTATAGCGAATCGCGTTATCGCATAAGTTAAATATAACTTCTTCTATCATTTCTTTATTGGCAATGATTTCGCAATGAGAACCTTCTATATTTAAAGATACACCATGATTCTGTGCATTAATTTCAATCATGTTGATGCAGCTTTTGGCTACTTCATATAAATCCATAGAATCAAATGGTATTTCTACTTCACTAGCATCTAATTCTGCTAATTGAATGATATCATTGATTAACATGAGTAATCGTTTAGAATTTTGGTGTATCTCCCTTGCAAAGCGCCTCATATCTTTATCATTGGCCATACCATTTTCAATTAGTTCTGAGTATCCAGAAATAGCTGTTAAAGGAGTTTTTAGCTCATGGGATACATTGGCTGTAAACTCTTGACGCATTTGTGCACTTCTTAAAATATCATCATGTTGCTTTCTAATCATGGCTATAAGTGGCATCAGTTCCTTATAAGTAGAAATAGGCTCACAATGTTCTAAATCCTTTACAAGTTGTTCAATAGGTGTTACTAAACTTTTTGTCATCATGTGTGCAAGCCCTATACAGACTATAAATAGGATAATGACAATGCCTCCAATAATAGGAAAGACACTAGCAAACACACTCCATATACTATCTGCCTCCCTTGCTACACGCAAAACTTCTCCGCTATTTAATCTAACGGCATAATAAAACGTATTTTTATTAGATGTCTCTGATTTTCTAACTGACTCTCCTGTTCCTTCTTCAAGGGCTACTTTTACCTCTGGTCTATCTCCATGATTAGGGATATTTGCTATATCTGTAAGGCTATCATACTTTATGCTTCCATCTGGTTCTATAATAGTAATTCTAAGTTGCTTTTCATTAGCTGCATACTCTTTTATATTTTGGTCAAATGCACTACTTTGGGCTAATACATGTGTATAGGTTTTTAAATCGTCTAGAACTTCCTTTTGAAATAATTCATAGAAAACACCTACTACTAATACTAATGTAGCAAGCATTGTAATCGTACTTAAGCTTAATAAGTGAACATTAATTTTTCTTTTCATTGTTTTCTACCCAACCTTTATTTTAAGAAATGGTCACCCTCTAACAAATAGATGGTGACCATTTTTAGTTATTCCATAATATAACCTACGTTTCTTACTGTCTTAATCGTCACATTAGCATCCTTTAACTTCTGTCTAAGTGTTTTAATGTGCATATCAAGTGTTCTAGATTCTCCTTCAAAATCCGTTCCCCAAATTCTTTCCATAATAATATCCCGACTCATCACAATTCCTGTATTAATCATAAGAAGTTTAAGTAGTTCGTATTCCTTATAAGTAAGTTCACAAGGTTGCTCCTTAACATATACCATGTGTTTTTCATTATCAACGAATACATCTGCTAAGGAAAGATTCTTATCCTCTTCCATTCCCTTGCTTCTTCTAAGGACTGCCTTCACTCTAGAAATGAGTTCCATGACACCAAAAGGTTTTGTAATATAATCATCCGCACCGATATCAAGTCCCTTTACCTTATCAATCTCTGTTGTCTTAGCTGTTACCAAAATAATAGGTACTTTTCTTGTCTTTGGATTACTTCTTACCTTTCTAACCACTTCAAGGCCATCTTCGTCAGGCAACATAATATCTAACAAGATAAGTGCAGGTGCTTTCTCATTAAGTTTCTTATAAAAGTCTTTAGCACATTCAAAATCCATTACATGATAACCACTATTTTTAAGCGCAAAACTTTCAATCTCTCTAATGTTTTGGTCATCTTCCACAATATAGATCCAAGCCATATTTTTTCCTCCCTATAAGTCATCTCGTCTCTTTGTTCTACTATTTTATCATAGACACGACTTACTATACATGGAATTAATGAAATGATGATGGTAACTTATATTGTGCTTTATAAGAACTATATTTTTCTCTAAATTCTTTATTATCTCCTCTTTTAAGTTCATCAATATATTCATGAGCATCGAACTCTTCTTCACTATTAAACTGAATTAAACAAAGAGCCACATTAGAACAATGGTCGGCAACTCGTTCATAGTTACCTTTAATATCTGAAAAAATGAAACCAAGTTCAATCGTACATGTACCTTCACGTAAGCGTTCAATATGACGTTTTTTAAGTTTTTCATTCAAGTGATCAATGACTTCTTCTAGTGGTTCAACTGCCTTAGCAAGTTCTTCATCTTCGTCTTCAAATACTTGAAGTGAAATGTTCACAATATCTTTTACTGCTCTTGTAAAGACTTTAAGTTCTTCTACTGCATTTTCTGAAAAGCGTAAATCTTTTTCATGCATTTCTTTAGCCGCTTCCATAATATTTACGGCATGGTCTGAAATTCGCTCAAAGTCACCAATTAGGTGAAGTAGCATAGATAAAGTATGACTATCTTTTTCTAAGATATTCTTAGTACTTAGCTTAAGTAAATATGATCCAATTTCATCTTCATAACGGTCTACTCTTGTTTCATACTTCTCCACTTTAGCTACTTTTTCTTCGTCATATTTATTTAATAAATCCATTGCTGTAAAGAGTGCTTTCTTAGAAAGTTCAGCCATTTTAATCGTTAAGCTCTTACATTGCCCAATAGCAAAAGATGGTGAGTCTAAGAAACGTACATCTAAAACTTTAAAGTCATCCACTTCCATAGCATTTTCTTTATCTGATTCATCTTCACGAATCGTTAAATAGGCTAGTTTCTCAAGTAATTTGGTAAATGGTAATAGTAATACTGTAGCCACTATGTTAAAGACTGTATGAATGACAGCAATTCCTGCTGCACCTGCTGTAGTCTCTAAGAAGCTAAAGTGTACAAAAGCATTAATCATATAGAATGCTGCCATAAAGATAATGGTTCCAATTAAATTAAAGTATAAATGTACAAGAGCTGCTCTTCTGGCATTCTTATTAGCTCCTACACTAGAAATCATAGCTGTCACACAAGTTCCAATGTTTTGTCCCATAATAATTGGCAGCGCTGCTGAATAATGTACAGCACCAGTTGCACATAACGCTTGTAAAATCCCTACCGAAGCAGATGAACTTTGAATCACTGCTGTTAGAATAGCTCCTACAATCATGCCTAGGATTGGATTTGAAAACATCATAAATAGATTGGTGAATTCTGGTACATTCGCAAGTGGTTTTACTGCACCACTCATAGTATCCATTCCTACCATCAAAACACCAAACCCAACTAAAATCATACCCACATCTTTTTTCTTCTCTTTTTTAGAGAACATAATGAAAGCTACACCAATTAAAGCAAGCACAGGTGCAAATGAACTTGGTTTTAATAATTTAATAAAGAAATTACTACTTTCAATTCCTGATAAGCTTAAAAGCCATGAAGTAATGGTTGTACCAATATTGGCTCCCATGATGATACCAATAGCTTGTGAAAGCTTCATAATTCCTGAATTAACAAAACCAACTACCATAACAGTCGTAGCTGATGAAGATTGAATGACTGCTGTTACGATTGCCCCCAAAGCTACTGCTTTAAGAGGATTAGACGTTAGTCTTTCTAAGATTTTCTCAAGCCTTCCTCCTGAAACCTTAGATAATCCCTCTCCCATGGTATGCATCCCATACAAAAAGAGAGCTAATCCACCAATCATAGTAAGTACATTAAAAAAATCCATAATTTTACTCCTTATATCTCATAAATATTCATAAATATACTTGCTTTTCCCAAGCATCTTACAATATCTATGTAAAATATAAGGAGTCTAAATGTAAAATCTATGTAAAATTTCAAAATTCGATTTTTATTTTTTAGTGCTCACCTGTAATAGCGAAGATTACCCATTCAGCAATGTTTGTTGCATGGTCTCCAATACGTTCAAAATATTTTCCTATCATGAGTAAGTCTGTAGCCTGTTCTCCATCCTCAGTACTTGCATTAATTCGTTTAATGATTTCCGCTTTAAGTTCACTAAAGAGACGGTCTACCTTATCATCATATTGAATGACTTCACGTGCTAACTCTAAATCACGGTTAACGAAAGCTTCTACACTCTTAATAACCATATACGTTGTTTCTTTTGCCATTTTCTCAAGCTGTGGCAGTTTATTGACTTCTTCTTCCTTAGCAAGTGAGATAGTGATTTCAGATATGTCTGAAGCATGATCACCAATACGTTCCATATCTGTAATCATCTTAAGTGCTGAAGAAATTAATCTTAAGTCTTTTGCTACTGGTTGTTGCTGAAGAAGAAGTTTAAGACAAAGATTTTCAATCTTCTTTTCCTTTTCATTAATATCATCATCAAAATTAATAGCTGCTTGTGCTTTTTCTACATCTTGACGTACATAAGCACTAATGGCCATTTCAATAGCTTGCTCAATAAGCGAACCCATTCCTACAAGTTCTGTGTTAAGTTCTTGTAACTGTCTTTCAAAACTATTTCTCATTAACCAAACCTCCCCGTAATATAATCTTCTGTTCTCTTATCCTTTGGTATAGAGAAGAGTTTCTCTGTTTTATCTGCCTCAATGATTTCACCCATTAAGAAAAATACCGTTTGGTCAGAGATTCTTGTTGCTTGTTGCATATTATGTGTCACCATGACAATCGTATAGTCTTTCTTAAGTTCTAAAACTAAATCTTCAATTTTAGAAGTTGAAATAGGATCCAGTGCTGAAGTTGGTTCGTCCATTAAGATTACCTCTGGCTCTACTGCTAAAGCTCTAGCAATACAAAGTCTTTGTTGCTGTCCACCAGAAAGCCCTAATGCACTTTTTTTAAGTCTATCTTTTACCTCATCCCAAATTGCCGCATTTCTAAGGGACTTTTCTACGATTTCATCTAACTGAGCTTTATTTCTAATGCCATGAGTTCTTGGTCCAAAAGCAATGTTATCATAAATACTCATAGGAAATGGATTTGGCTTTTGGAATACCATTCCTACTTTTTTACGAAGTAAGTTAATATCCATATCGCCATAAATATCTTCTTGATCAAGTAAAACTTTACCTGTAATTTTACATCCTTCTACTAAATCATTCATACGATTTAAGGATTTAAGAAAAGTTGATTTTCCACATCCAGATGGTCCTATGAAAGCTGTAATTTCATTTTCTTTAATCTCTAAGTTAATATCTTTTAAGGCTTTGAAATCACCATAATACAGATCCAAATGCTCTACTATAAATTTTCCCATATTCCTTATCCTCTCGAAATTCTCTTAGCTAAAAATCCTGAGAACCAGTTAATTCCCATTACAATTAATAATAACACTACCGCTGTAGCATAAGCTTCATTCGTATGAAGTCCTTCTCTAGAAAGGCTATACATATGTACTGATAAAGTTCTTCCTGAAGCAAATAAACTACCTGATACATCTGCTACAGTCCCTGCTGTATAAATAAGCGCTGCTGTCTCTCCAACAATTCGCCCAACAGCCAGAATAATACCTGATAAAATACCTGGTACAGCTGCTGGTAAGATGATACAAAATACCGTTCTAAGTCGACCTGCTCCCAGTCCGAAGCTTCCCTCTCTATAACTATCTGGAACAGAAAGAAGTGCCTCTTCTGTGGTTCTCATCACAACGGGTAAGACCATAATCGCTAAAGTACATGCTCCTGCTAAGATGGAATACCCCCATCCTAATGTAGTTACAAAAAACAACATCCCAAAAAGTCCATATATGATAGAAGGAATTCCTGATAAAGTCTCTGCTGTAACCCTAATCATCCCTACTAACTTATTCCCTTTTTTCGCATATTCAACTAGATAAATAGCCGCTCCCATACCAAATGGTACTGCAATAATTAAAGAAATAGCAGTAATAATTAAATTATTAATAATAGCTGGCATCATAGATACATTTTCTGAAGTATAGGTCCAAGAAAATAAACTTGCTTTAAGATATGGAATCCCATTAATTAAGATATAACCTATTAAAGTTCCTAAAACCCCTACTGTAATGGCTGCTGATATAAGAACGAGGATTAGTAAAATAAAGGAACCTGGTTTTTTCATATAAGCTTTAAGCTTTTGACCTAGACTTCGTTTATTAATATAACTTATTTGTTCCATTATGCATGATCCCTTCTTTTTAAAATAGAAAACAGTACATTAATCAGTAGGATAAAGACAAAGAGCACCACTCCTGTTGCAATTAATGCTTCTCTATGTAAATCTGTAGCATATCCCATTTCAAGCACTATGTTTGCTGTTAACGTTCTAATTCCTTTAAAAATCCCATTGGGCATTCTAGCTTGATTTCCTGCTACCATGATAACTGCCATAGTTTCTCCAATAGCTCTACCAATCCCTAGAACAACCCCTGCTGTAATACCTGATTTAGCTGCTGGAAGAATAGTGCAGAAAACGCTTCTCTCATGAGTTGCACCTAATGCTAATGCGCCTTCATAGTAACTATTAGGCACTGCACGAATAGCGGCTTCTGATACACCAATAATGGTTGGAAGAATCATGATTCCTAATAATAATGAAGCTGTAAAAATACTTGTCCCATTCCCACTAAAGTGTTCTCTGATAAAGGGTACCATTACAACAAGTCCGAAAAATCCATAAACAACTGAAGGAATTCCTGCAAGTAGTTCAATGGCTGGTTTTAAAAAACGATAAAGACTCTTTGGGCAAAACCTTGCCATAAAAATAGCTGTTAAAATTCCAATAGGTACACCAATGAGAAGTGCGCCACCTGTTACATAGATACTTCCGAGAATCATTGGGAAAATACCATACTTATCATTACCTGGCTTCCAATTTTGCCCCAGTAAAAAGTCCATAAAGCCAATTTCTTTCATTCCTGGTAGTCCATTAGCAAATAGGAAGACACATATTAATATAACAGATAGTATTGACACACAAGCTGTCAGTAAAAATACAATCTCCATAATCTTTTCTTTATATTTTTTCATGATTCTTCATATTCCTTCCACAAACCCTTACGGCTAAAATCTAACTTTCAAAGCTTAATTCTTATTCCATTACATCTGACCAAACTGTTTTTTCACCTGTATAGATTGCTTTTACATCATCACTTGATAATTCTTCTACACTGCTTTCATTATTTACAACAACTGCAATACCATCCATAGCAATTACTACTGGTGTTAAACCACTTTCAATTTCACTATCTTTTAACTCTCTAGAAGCCATACCAATATCACAAATACCTTCTATTGCTGAAGTCATACCTGTTGTTGAATCACTTTCTTGAATTTCGATTTCTGCATTTGGATTCACTGCGATATATGCTTCTTTTAATTTTTCCATAACTGGTGTTACTGAAGAAGAACCTGCAACAACAATTTTTCCTGAAGGATTTGTGCCAGTAAATGCTTCTGCTTCTCCTGTAGAAATATAGCCACTCTCTTCTACTACTTTCTGACCTTCACTACTTAAGATATAATTAACGAAATCTTGTGTTACTTCACTTGCATCACCTTTAGTTGCAATATTAAATGGTCTTGCAATTTTGTAAGTATCATTTTTGATATTCTCTGCTGAAGCTTCTGCACCATCAATTGCTACGGCTTTAACTGTATCATTTAATGAACCAAGTGAGATATAACCAATTGCATATTCATCACCAGCTACGCTAGTCATCATAACTGATGTACTGTTTGTAATCATTGCTTCTTCTGTTGTGTAATCTACTTTATTACCATCTGCGTCTTTTTGCTCAACTCCAAAAAGCTCAATGAATGCACCTCTTGTACCTGAACCATCTTCTCTTGAAATGACTGAAATTTCATTTGAAGCGTCAAAGCTGCTTGCTTCTGTTGCTGGACTTGATGAAGAACCTGATTCAGTACTTGGTGAATTATTACTTGATCCACATCCTGTCATGATCCCTGCTACTAACATAACACCCATTGCTTTATATATTAACTTTTTCATTTCATTTACTCCCTTTTATTTAAAGTATATTTTCTTTTATTTCCTATAACTGATGACTTAATATTACGTTTTCAATGTAAAATTTCCAACCAGCTTTATGTAAAAACTATGTAAACTATTTGTAAGTTACTACCCACGCTTTACCATTAAAACAGCCGATTAAACTTGATGCTTAATCGGCTGTTTCTTACTTATTCTATTACAAGCTTTTTTATTTTATCTTAAATCACTACTTTTTAATTTAGGAAAACCAAATGCAATAGCTAGAATTCCACAAACACCCATTAGTATTGGATAATGTAAATAACCTAATATTTCCATTGGCGATACTCCAACTAATCCTGCTGCAATAAGAAGCTGTGCCCCATAAGGAATAATCCCTTGAAAACATGCCGCGAAAATATCTAAGATACTCGCTGTTCTTCTTGGGTCAATATTATACTCTTCTGCAATATCTTTAGCTAGTGGACCTGCAATAACAATCGCAATAGTATTATTAGCTGTACACATATCTACTAAACTTACAAGAGCAGCAATTCCAAGCTCTGCACCTTTTTGAGTATGAATACGGCGTTTGATAAAGTCAAGAAGATAGTCAATTCCACCATTACGTTTTATAAGCTCAAGGGTTCCCCCAATAATAATAGAGAGAATAACAATTTCTGCCATACCAATCATACCACTTGAAGCAGCATCTACTGCATCAAAAATACCAAAGCTTCCTGTCGCTACTCCTACAATTCCTGCAAACACAGTTCCTCCTGCAAGTAATACAAAAACATTAACGCCTGCTAAAGCACCCACCAATACGGAAACATAAGGAATCACTTTAATCCATTCAAAAATATATTCTTCTTCATTAGAGATTTGATATCTACTTGCCATAACCGTTAAAATAACGATTGTAATAAGAGCTGCTGGTAACACGATTAAGAAGTTCACCTTAAATTTATCTCTTAATTCACAACCTTGAGTACGTGCAGCAGTAATCGTTGTATCTGAAATCATGGATAAATTGTCACCAAACATTCCGCCACCAATAATCGCACCAATTACTAATGGAATAGGCATACCAGTTGTTTCAGCAATACCCAGTCCAATTGGTGCAAGTGCTGTAATGGTCCCAACTGAAGTTCCCATAGAAAGTGAAATAAAGCAAGCAATTAAGAATAACCCACCTACTAAAAATCGTGATGGGATAACTGATAAACTTAAGTTAACTGTTGCTTCAACGCCACCCATAGCTTTAGCCACATTAGCAAACGCTCCAGCTAAAATAAAGATGATACACATCATCATAATGTCTGCATGTCCTGCCCCTTCACAAAATACCTCAATCTTCTTATTGAATGATTCTTTACGATTAAACATAAGCGCTACTGCAGTTGCTGTAACAAATGCCACTAATACAGGCATTTTATAAAAGTCTTTAGTTGCAATCCCTACCCCTAAGAATAAAACAAGGAATACACCAAGTGGTAGGAGGGCAAAGGGATTTCCTTTGTTATCTTTCTTCATAAGTCACCTTTTCTATCCATTATTTTCTTTTACCATTTTACTAGTTTTTATATTAACACATTTTCCTTGTGATAATCTATAAAAATTATAGATTATCACAAAACTTCATGAGTTCTTCTTATTTTATGTTTGTAACGTGAATATAGAAAGAAGCCCTATATTCGTCTGATATAAGGCTTCTTTCTTAAATTCTACTATTCAAATATAGAAATAACTAATGCTCCTACAAGTCCTGTTATCCCTACAAGAGTTTCCATGACTGTCCATGTTTTAAGTGTTGTTTTCTCATCAATATTAAAGAGTGACTTAACAAGCCAGAATAAGTTATTATGCCATGTAACCACCAAGCATTGGAGATACAGCACATTTAGAGTAAATGGATAAAATACCATTTGTATATTTATCTGGTTTTGGCTGCCAATTTTCTTTTCTTTGTTTCAAAATCTCATCAATTTCAGCCAATTCTTTTCTTTCACCTTTAACTCCTACGATTTGTAAGACTCTATTTTCTACATCAATCTCGATTAAGTCATCTTGTTCAATAAGTGCAATTGGCCCTCCACTTTGTGCTTCTGGTGAAACATGCCCTATTGCTGGCCCTTTAGTTGCTCCTGAAAATCTACCATCTGTAATGAGAGCAATCGTTTTTGCAAGTTCTGGATCTGATGCAATCGCTTCTGTTGTATAGAACATCTCAGGCATTCCACTTCCTTTTGGTCCTTCATAACGAATAATTACTGCATCACCTGGCTGAACTGTTTTATTAAGTACTGCTGCAATTGCCTCTTCTTCTGAATCAAAAGGTCTTGCTTTTAAAACAGCTTTTTGCATTTCTTTTGGTACAGCAGAATGTTTAATAACTGCCCCTTCTGGTGCTAAGTTTCCTTTTAGGATAGCAATTGTACCATTTTTACTAATTGGGTCATTAAATGGTCTAATAACGTCTGTTCTATCTACACCTGTTTTCTTCATATAAGCTGCACATTTTTCATAGTACCCATTTTTCTTAAGTTCTTCTAAGTTCTCCCCTAATGTTTTTCCTGTTACAGTCATAACATCTAAATGTAATTTTTCTTTTATTTCTTCCATAATCGCTGGAACACCACCTGCATAATAGAAGTATTCAGCTGGCCATGTCCCACTTGGTCTAATGTTTAATAAGTAGTGTGCATCTCGGTGCATTCTATCAAAAGTCTCTGCATCTAACTCAATTCCAAATTCTTTAGCAATAGATGGAATGTGAAGTAGACTATTGGAAGAACCTGCAATAGCTGCATGAACCATAATCGCATTTTCGAAAGCTTTTTCAGTTACAATATCACTTGGCCTTATTCCTGCTTCTGCTAACTTCACGACTTGCTCTCCAGCTTTCCTTGCAAAATCTTCAAGATCTTGACAAGTTGCTGGCATAAGGGAACTACCAGGTAACATTAACCCTAGTGCTTCTGCCATAATTTGCATTGTGGAAGCTGTTCCCATAAATGAACAAGCACCACAAGATGGACAAGCATGATGTTTTGCAAAAGTAAATTCTTCTTCTGTAATTTCTCCTCTTTGGAACTTTGCACTATATGTCCCAATTTGCTCAAGTGTTAAAAGATTTGGACCAGCTTCCATAACCCCACCTGTTATTAAAATACATGGAATATCATTTCTAGCTGCCGCTATTAAGTGTGCAGGTACACCTTTATCACAACTTGAAATATATACTGCCCCATCAAATGGTGTTGCATTTGCATGAATCTCAATAAGTGCTGCTATTGTATCTCTTGAAACTAAGGAATAGTTAATTCCATCATGACCTTGTGCTTGACCATCACAGATATCTGTTGCGAAATATCTAGAAGCTTTTCCGTTTGCTTTACTAATCCCTTCACAAGCCTTTTCTACAAAACCAAATAAATGAGCACTCCCTGGATGACTATCTCCAAAAGTACTTTCTACCATAATTTGAGTCTTTGCTAAATCCTGTACGGTGTATCCCATCCCCATTCTAAGTGGATCCATTTCAGGTGCTATTTTTCTAATTTCTTGACTTCTCATAGTGAGCCTCCTCGACATTATATGACGTCTGACGTCTTTTGTCTATAGACTAAATTAATTGTCTTCATATGTCAATTCATTATTATTTTTTTATTTAAATTTCACTTTTTTCAACCATTCTTTCTATTTAATATGTACAAAAAAATACCTATTGTTATTTTCCTCAATTCATAACAATAGGTATTTTTATCTATTCTGCCCTCTTGACTTTCTGCTAGAGTTTTTCAATTAACTCTCTATTATACATAATGTGTTTTTCCATCCATTCATAAGCAGCTTTTTCATCTCGCGCCTGAATAGCTGTTAACACTCCTCGATGTGTTTTAATGGTTTCATTCTTTAGTGCATTTTTTGTTATATCCATAAATAGCGGAATAGAACAATTAATAATAGGAAGCAATTTACTCACTACTAAATTTTGACTTGCCTCTGCAATTAGTGTATGAAACTCAATATCTTTTTCTATATGATTAATATGACTTAAAATAAGATTTTCTACTTCATCACATAGAATTGTCATTCTTTCAATTTGCTCATCTGTTGCCATAATAGCTGCTCTTGATGCAATATAAGGTTCAATTAAATAACGTACTTCTAAAATATCTAAGGCAAGTTTTTTCTGATCTTCTACAAATACAAAACCTAAAGGATCTGGTGCCACACCTTGTTTTTCTGACACGAAAGTGCCTACACCTCTTTTAATCTCTACAATATTTCTTGAAACTAATATTTTAATCGCTTCTCTTAAACTACTTCTTCCTACATTAAGACTTTTCATTAACTCTGCTTCACTTGGTAACTTGTCCCCTACCCTAAGTTCTGTCTTTGTAATGAGTTTTATGATTTCATCAGCAATTCTCTCAGGTAAAAGCTTACCAGTATTTATACGCTCAAACATTCTGTTCCCTCATCTTCTATGTCCTACTTTTTTATTAATATAGCATAAATTAGTCAAGCAATAAAGTATGAACCCTTTTGAGAGCTTTTACCGAGCCATGTGTTAATCGCTTTATCCTAACTTATCATATGAAAAATGACTAAATTTCCCTGTAATCTCCTTCTCTTTTCCATGAGCATATACCCCTACCATAGCACCTGTAAAACGCTTTCCTTCTGTATGCCCCTCATCACAAAGATAATCTACATAAGGTAGTTTACCTACCTCTTTCCAATTAACCCCATCCTCACTGTAATAAAAACTTCTTTCAAAGCACTTTGTATCCATACGTAATTTTAGTGATTTTAAGAAGGGCAATTCCAATTCAAAATGTCTCTTCTCCTCTGGACTTATCCATTCACTCACTGCTAAAAGATAGCCTTCCTCTTCATTTGGCTGACCATATACCCCAAATTTGAGATAAGTATTTTCATCATAATACCCTGTTAACCCTAAATTTTGTCCTTCTAATAATTGTTCTATTTCTACGGTAACACTTACGCTAAAGCAAAAATCCTTTTGTCTTTGAAGCACCACACTTCTACACGCTACATCATTTAAGTCTTTTGTATCCCCTTTAAGTAATAGTTTTCCTCCCTTTAAAAGATATCCCTCTTTTTTAGGCGAACGTGGAAATACCCATTCATGCCCCAGCTCTTGAATTCCAAATCCATCTTCAGTTACTTCTTCCCACTTATGTTCCTTTAGGTTTGGTTTCCTTTGAAGTACACTTGGGCCCTTTAATCCATTAACAATAGGCCACCCCTCTTTTGTCCAAGTAATCGGATCCATTGCTGTCTCACGTCCTAGAATTGTTTTACCTTCTAGTGGTCTTCCACATAAATAGACCATATACCATTCTCCATTTTGAGTCATAACAGGCTTGCCATGACCAGCTCTTTGTATCACTGCTAACTTATCACTTTGGCGCATAATGGGATTATAAGGACAAGGCTCATAATTGCCCTTTAAGGGTTTGGAACGAGCAACAGTAATACGGTGTCCCATTCCTGTTCCACCTTCTGCCATAAAAAGATAATAGTATCCATCCTTTTTCAAAAGATGAGGCCCTTCAGGAGCACGTTTTTGGTCCCCATACCATAATAATTCTGGCTCTGAAAGCTTCTTCGTTCCATCTTGACTGATTTCAAAAATTCTAGCACCACGGTTCAGAAGCATATAACGCTTACCATCTTCATCTGTGAAAATTGAAGGGTCAATACCATCTTCATCTATAAAGGTTGGCTCACAGTAAGGGCCTTCTGGTTTATCAGATGAAGTTACCATTTGTTTACGATAAACTGTCCCTTCATCATTCATTCGATAAGTTGCTGTAATATAAAAACGACCTTCATGATAGGAAATATCTGGTGCCCAGTACCCTCTTCCCCCCTCTAAATCATCTAAGTATGCCCACTCTGGACGTGTAATAGCATGACCAATGACCTTCCAATGAATTAAATCTTTAGAATGTGAGATGGGGATACAAGGGAAAAAAATAAAAGAAGAGTTGACCATATAATAATCTTCCCCTACACGCACAATAGATGGATCGGGATGCATACCTGTACGAATGGGATTACGATACATTTCCTCTAAAGATGTCCCTACAACTTGTCTAAAATAATCTTCTGCTTCTTGGTGTCCTAGTTCATGTACAATATCATAAGGCGTCTTGCACTCTTTATCACCTTCTACTGGGGATAAACCTACTTTCTCTACTAAGTATTTTAAAACTGAAACGTTGCCTGCTTTTGCTGCGTAATGAAGTATTGTTTGATGTTTATCATCTCTCTCATTCATGCTTGCTAGAGAATACTCAACAATATATTTTACAAGCTCAAAATTCCCAGTAGCTGCTGCCAAAAAAGGAACCCACACCCCATTATGATCCTTAGTGTGAATTGCCCTAGGACTATGCCTTAAAATTTCTTTAAGCCACTCTAAATTTTCCTGCTCTACTGCTAATAAAATATCTTTATCTCTCATACTAATCTCCCGCTCTCCTATTCCCTAAATTGTGTGATGAACTTAGATTATTCTTCAAATAATTCTTACTTATAATCCTATCATAATATCCATCAAGCATCTATGCATTTATTCAGCATAATCCTAGTAGTTATTCTCTACTACTTACAAACTTAATTGCCTAACCTATATAGTGATAGTGGTATCATTAATAATATGGCATGGGGTGTAGAGAAGTTAGATGTTCCAGAAAGAGTAGCTTTGGCAGTCAATGCAGGAACAGATATAATTGGGGATACAAACGATGTTTGGTCTATGAAAGAAGCTTATAAGAGATCATTAAATAGTTCATACTATGAAGATAAAGAAATTCCATATGGCTTTACAAAGGAGAATGTAACACTAACAGAGTCGGCAATCAATCAAGCCAATGAACGTTTATTAATAGAAATGTTTGACCTAGGATTATTTGAAAATCCATATAAAGACCCATTTATAGCAAAAGAAACTGTGGATAATGAAGCAAATTGGAACTTAGCTTACGAAGCGCATCAAAAATCAGTAGTATTGCTCAAAAACGAAGATCAAGTCTTACCATTAACTCAAGAAAAATTAGAAAACAAAAAAGTATATATTGAATACTTTGCTCAAAGTGCATCTGAAGATATCACAGCAGAACTAAGAAAGAAATTAACTCATCAATACAATATAGAAGTAACCCAAGATTATAATAAAGCAGATTATGCACTTCTCTTCATAAATCCTACTTCTGGAAATTACTTCTCAGCTACACAAGGTTATCTTGAATTAGATATTTGTGAAAATAAAGTAGTCTGTGACGTAGATGAAGTAGGTAGACCAATATCAACTACTCATGAAGAAACCACTTTACAAAATGCAGGAAAAATTAAAGAAATTTCTGAAGCAGTTAGAGCAAATGGTGGAAAAGTTATTTCTAATGTTAATTTTACACTAGCTTGGATGCTAGGAAATGTAGAGCCATACTCTGATGCTGTTCTAGCTGGGTTTGATACATATGTAGATGCTACATTAGATGTTATTATGGGTAAATATAATCCTACTGGAAAAATGCCTATTACACTACCCAAGGATGATAGCGTCCTTTGGGTAAATGCAGATGGCGTATGTATTTCTCCAAATGATGTACCTGGCTATTTAAAAGATAACTATATGCCAGATTCAATGAAAGATGAAAATGGTAAAGCTTATGCCTATAAAGACTCAACAGGTAATTATTATGAATTAAACTTTGGTCTTTCATATGTTGAAAAGAAATAAATAGTCCCCCCAAACTTAGTAACAAACTAGGTCTGGGGGGCTTTCCCTTTTAGGCTCTATAGTTAAAATATACTACAAATCACTTTGCTTAAAGTAATTGTTCATGTATTCCACTGCTTCTCTATCTGTCATTATCCCTCTAACAAAATTTTTAACTCCTAACCCTATAATATGTTCTACCTTCTTTAAGTTAAGTAATTTACCATTTGGATAATGTCTTGGCCTTATTCCATCTTTAAAAGATTCCTTAGCAACCTTTTGCCATGGATATATACTTAAAATATCAGAATTTTCATAGGTACAAGCACAGGGTGAAGTCCCACCTAACAAACTAATTTGAGTGGCAATTTCGTCACTATATACCCATTTAAGAAACTGTTTAATTTCCTCAATTTTTTGAGTATACTTTGACATACCTATTACACCTCCACCTAATAAGGGCTTGTTTCCTGGAACCGCCATATAACCTAAATGATGAGAAATATTACTATGCGCTAGAGACGATATGTGATTCATAAACACAATAGCCATAGCTGTCCTATTCTCACCTAAAGACCTCACGACATCACTCCACCAATTTCCCTTGATATGCTCACTAATGTTAAAATCTGCTATATATTGATTTAGGACTTCTATTGCTTCTTCCTCATTTAACCTTACATGATTGCCAGTAAGATCAAAAATGCCATATCCTTTTTCTATATAACGCATTAAAAAGTCACATGCTAAGATAAGAGAATTCTCATAAATACATCCCATCCCATACTCTGTTGGAGAATTAATGTTCTCCTTCTTAGCAAAGAATTTATTAATTTGATGGAGTTCTTCAAATGTAGTTGGTAATTCTAGTTCTTTCCTAAAAATTTCATAATACATACGCTTTATAGTTGGATTCTCAAAATAATCTTTTCTGTAGAAAAGCATTTCTACACTAGGATCAAAAGGTAGTGCATAAGGTATTCCTTCCACAAAAGAATACCTTTCATATAAATCATCTATAAATTTATCTACTGTATCTTGCAAAGTATTTCCCAAGCATTCTAAACTCTTAAATGTACTTGCACCAAACCAAGATAGCCATGCCATGTCAAATCTTATTAAGTCATAATGTTGATTGAGATTAAGGTTAGTCAATATCTCATAAATTTCTTCTTGCGGTAAAATTGAGAGTTTTACTTCTATCCCTGTAATTTTCTTAAAGTGTGGTACTAATCTTACAAGAGCATCTGTTGTAGGTGATGGCAATGTAAGTATTGTTATTTTTCTTTCTTCAATCTCATATTCAAAACCTTTAAATTCAAATAAAAAACCTTTATTACTTAGCACTTCCCATCTCTTATCCAAATCATCTTCCTTAGAACTAAGTAACTTCTCACAACTCTTAATACCCAATTGCTGATAGTCCAATTGATAATATTTAATCTGTTCACTTTCACCATACCTTACTGGACTTACACATATAATCTGAGGCTTAATGCCTTTACCAGCAAAATAACTAGCTGATTTTATATACTGTAACTTTTCAATATCTGATACAACAATAACTTCAGGTGTCATCTCTTCAAAAAACTCAAAAGCTTTTTTATATCCCTTATTATAAGATGCTTGTACATGTTGAATAGTTACTACTCTACTTTTGTCTGTTTCTTGCTTTAGTGCTTTATACAATATATTCTCGCAAGAAAAATTCAACTTGTCTGTAAATATACCTATATGGTTATACCCTTTATTTTCAATCCATTCTCCTATATCTTTTCCCATTGTTTCATAGTCAAAACCTATGTACTTCTTAGCGCCTTGAGGTTCTCTATTAACAAAAATAATTCGATCTTTATTCAAATAACTTAAGTTGTAGTAAGCCTCCACTTGTTGCAAGCTAGATATTGTAATAATTCCTACTACTCTTACAGATGCAATTTCCTTTAGTATCTCTATTTCTCGTGTAGGTATATCTCCTGTTGTATAAAGTTTAACTTTATATTCTAATACTGTTAAATATTTTTCTATAGCTGTATAGAAGTCACAAAAATGTCTAGAAGTTATATCAGGCAGTACAACTGCAATGATTTTCGTTTCACCTTGTCTTAATGATTGTGCTTTCTCATTAATATGATATCCCAATTTTTCTGCTGCATCTTTTACTAATTTAATTTTCTCTACACTCACATTTCCTTTTCCATTTAAAACATTTGATACCGTTCCATGCGAAACACCTGCAACTTTTGCAATATCCTTAATTGTAGGTAACATACTTTATTTCTTACTCCTTCTTAAACCTATCTAAATATAAATATACCATATTGCACTATTTTTTTCAGTATACTTCTATATTTCTTACACACTGTACTTTTTTAAGGATTTCCATGACATCTATATATTCTGCCTTTTCTTTAATTTCTAAGTCAAATAATCCTACTACCTTTTCCTCATTAGACGTTAATATTTCTAAATTTATAACCTTAAAATGATGATACTTTACATAGCCTAAAAATACACCAATATCTTCAACCTTGTCTAACTCAACATACAAACTAATGAAATTTTCATGATGTGACACTCTTCCGCCGAATCCATGTAATAAAGACATCGCACTAAAAATCATTATACATCCTAAAAATGCTCCTGAGTAAAACCCCACTCCTACAGTTAATCCTATACAAGCTGATGCCCATAAGCCCGCTGCAGTAGTTAAGCCCTTTACTTTATTCTTTCCTATTACCATAATTGTTCCCGCACCGAGAAATCCTATTCCACTAACCACTTGTGCCCCCATCCTTGTAGGATCTCCCTCACCATAAAGCTGCACAATATACTGGTTTGTAATCATGACCATTGCAGCTCCTACACAAACCACCATATAAGTTCTAAATCCAGCTGGTCGATTTTTTCTTCCTCTTTCAACACCTAGAACTCCCCCGAATATCAACGCTAGTGCTAATCTAACAAATGCTGATAACGGATTAATCTCGTATAATATTCCTTGAAAATTTTCCATCCTATCTCCTTTCCCTTAAATTAAAAGGATACTGTAATTCTAAAACCAAGTTTTACGTTCTAGTTTCTTCACAGCACCCTTTATCTTATCATTTAACCTTTTTATCTCTATACTCAGCTAATAAGCTTGGCCAATCCGTTTGGATAATATCAATTCCCTTATCTATTAAAATACCCCATCCCTTATCTGGATGCTCTACAATAGATACATTATCGTCACAACCTGCATATAAATCAGTAAAACAATCTAATGTTATAGCATTGACCCATACTAAAAGTCCCTTTTCCTTAATGTCTTGAATAATCTCATCCTTAAAAAATTCATGTTCTTTAGTCTTAGCAATTAGTTCTACTGCAACAGTATTAATATTCTTATAGCTTAATACTTCCTCAATTTCTTCTAATTTGTAAACAATTGGCATAAACATATATCTTGCACCCTTAGCATCTAATACTTTTAAAACTTCTTCTTTTGCTGGTGCTTTAAGAAGAAGTTGCTCTGCTACATCATATTTATCCAAAAAGTCTATTAACTCTTCAAAATCATCCCATGCACGATCTATGTTGTATAGTTCACCGTCTTTAAAACTCTTTATTACTTGGTCAAGACGCTCTACTTTAAAACTTGTTTTTGATCCAATTTCATTATAGTAATATAACTCATCGATTTCTCTTGAGGACAATGTACGAATATTAGCTTCAATATTTAAATTCAATTTTTCTGTCCCATCATGAAAAACATAAAATACACCATCTATAGATTTAATAACATCCATCTCTGCCATGTCACCATTCATCTTAAAGGCTGTATTAAATGCATTAACTGTATTTTGTATAATATTAGCCCCACAGCATCCTCTATGTACAGCAATTAAATGTTTTTTTTCTTCTAACTTTTGATATAATAAGCGACTATTCCTACTCATAATCATTCCCCTTACTCTTTCAATCATTTAATATCTTTCTTCTTAATCTTTATAAATTATTTTATCTATTCATTATCTTCTTATAAACTTTCTTAATTGGCTCCTTATTTCCATAAACCAAATAAAGAATTAGACTTGAAACAATCATAACTACAACTGCATATACTAAAGTTAATGCAGTATTATCTGCCGACCCTGTGGAATCTGTAAGATTCTTAATATATACACCAAGAGGTTGAAATAATGGGTGATATAAAAATACTGATAAATCATAATCAGTTAAAAGGGTATTAAAATTTAATGCAAAAACAGCTAATGTTGATGGTAATATAATTGGTAATATAATCTTAAAAAATGTATAAACACTATTAGCTCCCAAGTTCTTTGCTGCTTCTTCTAAAGAATCATCTACCGAAAAAAATGCTGCTTTGATCATTCGTAATGTAAAAGGTATTTTTACAATCAAATAAGCTAAGAACATAATGATCAGCGTTCCTGTTAATACTTGATTACCTACAAACCACATCGGCTTATCAAAGGTTATAATCATACCAATAGCAATTAAAGTACTTGGTAGTAACCAAGGAATCAGCAAACTATATTCTAAAATATCTGCCCATTTGTTTTTATACTTAGTAATAAGACGTGCTGCAAGTAATACTAATAAAATTACTCCAAATGTAGCTAATGCCGAGTAAATAATACTAACTAGTACTGGTTTATAAGCACTTTCATTCATCAATAAATACTTGTAGTTTTCAAATGAAAAGCTACTAAAACTTAAGGTTCTTGTTGCTATACTTTTAGCATCTGTAAATGAAAAAAGTATAATGAGCAGAACAGGTAATGTATAAATTACAAATAATATATACGCAATAATATGCATAATGATATTAGCTAGCTTATTGTCTATTTTTTGTTTAACCATTATCGTCTTTACTTTTGAAACAGACATATAATTTCCTTTTTTCTCAAAGTATGTCATAATCATAAGTAAGATAATTGTTGCTATTCCTAAAAAAATCGAAAGCAAAGTAGCTAAATCTCTTGATCCTGCACTTTTAGAAAAAGTTAAAATCATAGGTGTAATCGTTTGAAAATCACGCCCCCCTACCATTAGTGGTGCAGATGTTGCTCCTAGACCTGTTAAGAATATTAGAATAGTTACAGCAAAAATAGAGGGTAATAAAGTTGGTAAGACAACTTTGCGTAATGTTTCAAATGTAGATGCTCCCATATTTTTTGAAGCCTCTATAGTCTGATAATCCACTTTTCTTATAGCATTAGATAAAAAAATCAAATGATTAGATGTACATGCAAAAGTCATAACAAATAGAACTGCCCAATATCCTTCAAACCATCCAGTATTCATATTAGGTAATATCATAGAAAGAATATTGTTTATGTATCCACCTTCACCATAAATAAACTTATAACCTGATACAAGAACAACTCCACCGTAAATAAGTGTTGTCATATAACCTAACTTTAAAATACGCGAACCCTTTATATCAAAATACTCTGTAATTAAAACCAACAAAATCCCTACAATATTTACTGTTATAGATAAGGATATTGCTAATATAAAACTATTCATTAAACTCTTCATCGCCCTAGGTGAATTGAACAACTTAACAAATGGTTCGAAGGAAAATTGTCCTTTTTCAAAAAACGTGGTATAAACTACGTTTAAGTTAGGCAAAACTAAGAAAGACAATATAAACCATAAAAAAAACAATCCAAGTAAATATATAGGTAAATATTCCATTTTAAAAAGTTTCTTTTTTCTTTCCATAAACTATTCACCTCAATACTGTAAAATATCTACAGGGTTTAAGCATATTTTCACTTGTGCCCCTTTTTCATAGACATTTCTTCCATCTTCTTTTTCAATACTTTTGATAACTGTATCTCCGATTTTTAGGTAATACTTCATATACATCCCATAGTATTCCACATCGGTTACTTCAGCATCTAAAATTACATACCCTTGCTTTATATCTTTATCAACAATATTAACTTTTTCAAGTCTTATATAACTCTTCTTTTGGACATCCAATCTATTTGCTACCTGTTCATTAATCTTTTCTACAATGAACTTACTTAATAAATTAATATCGCCGATAAAATTACATACAAACTCTGTAGCAGAATGATTATAAATTTCTTTAGGTGTACCCACTTGTTCAATGACACCTTTATTAAATACTGCAATACGATCAGATAATGTTAGTGCTTCTTCTTGGTCATGCGTTACATAAATGGTTGTAATTCCAAACTTTCTCTGTAAATCTTTTAACTCATTTCTTAATTGTATACGTAATTTTGCATCTAGGTTAGAAAGTGGTTCATCTAAACATGTAATTTCTGGTTGCATTACTAAAGCTCTAGCAATAGATACCCTCTGTTGTTGTCCTCCAGATAACTCCGAAACTTTTTTCATGAGCTGCTCATCTGTTAAATCAATTTTCTTAGCAATCATTCTAACCTTCTCATCTATATCTTTTTTAGAAAGTTTTTTAATCTTTAATCCAAATGCAATATTATCGTATACATTCATAGTTGGAAATAACGCATAGCTTTGAAAAACCATCCCTATATTCCTTTTACCTATAGGGGTATGGGTAATGTCTATATTATTTATTTTTACACTTCCTTTACTTGGTTCAATAAATCCTACAATTGTTCTTAATGTAGTTGTTTTTCCACATCCCGATGGTCCTAAAAATGTAAAAAATTCTCCTTCTTTTATCGTTAAATTAATATCCTTTAAAGCAACAAACTCTCCATAGCGTACTTCTATATCATTTAATTCAATCATTACTTGTCCCTCCTTGGTTATGTTATTCAAAAAGGGATCTGTAATAAACCGAACCCCTTCTTTACTTATTGCATATATTGCAATTCTATCTTTTCACACCAATCCTCCATATTTTGAGCTACAAATTTCCAATCTATCATTTGTGGCTTATAATTTTCACTCACAAAACGTGCTTCTTCTGATGCTAATGCCATAGCACCTTCATTTGCTGGCATCGTAGAAAATTCTTGAGCCCATTCACCTTGTACCTCTTCACTACCAAACCAATCAACAAATGCTTTTGCCGTTTCTAATTTTTTTGTTCCTTTTACAATTGCAATTTGTTCAACTGCATATGGTACCCCTACTTCTGGATTTACCATATCAGTATTTACTCCATATTGCTTTTCTCTATCTGCAATTCCACTTGACCACATTTGTCCAAAATGATTGGTTTCATTCGCAAGGCTTACGTATAGGTCTTCTCCCTGTACAGCTGGAGTTCCATAACTAAAGAATTTTCCAATCTCTTTCCAACCTTCTTCTGATATGCCAAGCTCACCATTAGGATCTTGATAACGAACTAAAATTCCTGCAATAACATTACGTACAGTTGATCCACCTAATCCTGTCTGTACTTGATATAATCCTCTAAATGCTTCATTATTCCATAAATCAGGCCAATCTTGTGGTGCTGTTTCCTTAGTATATAAATCTGCATTATATACTAAGACAATTGCTTGCTTTACAAGAGCATGATAATAACCTTCTGGATCATTTAAACCTTCTGTTACTTCTCCTGCCCATACAGGGACATATTGTTCTAACAAGTCTTCTTCCTTAAACTGCTCATAATTCATTGTATTTAATCCAAACACTATATCTGCAATAGGGCTGTTTTTCTCTGCTATTAGTCTATTAGCAATTTCTCCTCCCCCTGCGTCTACATACTCAATATCAAATCCTTCTTCTTTAGCCTTTTCCTTTAACCACTCGCCTCTACCATCTGCTACAGAGTTTGAATAAATAATAAGTGATTGGCTTTTATTAGACGTTGTGTTACTAGCCCCTTCACCTGTTGTTGTTTTAGGTTCTCCCCCACATCCAACTAAAGCTATACTTGTCAAAACTGTCATTGCTAAAACTTGCCTGGCTATCTTTTTAAAATTCATCTTCTCATCTCCTTTTACTGCACATTGAAATAGATTTTATTCTCTTATAATTTCCTAGTATCATTATTTCTAAGATTTGTATTTATAATACTATATTTTTTGGAACGTGTCAATTTTTAAATCCAACTCAAGAAACTAAATTATGTTTATTAACTACAAAAATAATGCTTTAATTTTCTTTTTTACATCAAACTTACATTAATTTTACATTAAATATGTCAAAATTATTTTTAGAACGTTCAAATCACTAAATAAAACCCAATAAAACATTTTATAAATGTTTTGCTGCAAAAAAATAAGGACAAAGCCAACATAATCGGCATTGCCCTTACCCTAAATTATCTTTTTAATATTTGAATATGTACTAATTTACTTTGATCGTAAATTTTTCACGGCATAGTCATACATATCATGTTTTTGACCGTATTGTTCATATAAATCAAGTTTCTTTTGCAAGTTAAGTTTGCTATCATGTTCAGAATGCTGAGCTACATGTTCTTGACATGAATCGGAACAAAAACCAAGGTGTGTTTCTTCACATGATTCACAGCAAATAAATTGTGTATGACATACATCATTTCTACAGTTGATATAACGATCAGAAGGCTCCCCACATAAAGAGCATTTAGAAATTACGACATCTTCATCTGTCCTATTAATTGGAACAGAAATACGGTTATCAAATACATAACATTTCCCATCCCAAAGTCTTCCTTTTACTTCTTCATCTTTCCCATAAGTTACAATACCGCCATCCAAATGATAAACTTCTTTAAAACCCTTTTTTAAGAAAACGCCAGTTAATTTTTCACAGCGAATACCACCAGTACAGTAGGAGAGAATTTTTTTATCTTTTTGATCTCCTAATGTTTCATCAATCCACTTAGGAAATTCTTTAAAGTTTTTCACAGTAGGCTTAATAGCTCCCCTAAAATGTCCTATTTCATATTCATAATCATTTCGTCCATCTACAATAATAACATCATCTCGTTGAAGCATTTCATAAAATTCTTTCGGCTTTAAATAAGTACCTACCAAATCATTTGGGTTGACATCATCTTCTGGAAGAAGGGTCAGTATACTATTTCGATGCTTTACATGAAGTTTGTGAAAGGCATGCTCATCACTAGGATCAATTTTAAAAACAGTATCTTCAAATCCAGGATAAGATCTTAATGCTTCCATATATTGTTCTGTCTCTTCAATAGTACCAGAACAAGTCCCATTAATCCCTTCATGGGAAATGAGTATTCTCCCTTTTAAATTTAATTTTTTACATAGAGCTAAGTGTTCTTTTGTAAACTCTTCAGGATTCTCTAATGTTCTAAATTTATAATACAATAAAATTCTATAATTTTGAGCCATATGTTTCTCCTAAAATAAAATTACTATAGTTATTCTAATGAATACGCTTTAAAGTATACATCAAATTATAAAAAAATAAAATGCTAAAAGTATATATTTACTAATAAAAAATTTAAATAATAATTATTATTAAATATAAAATTAAGAACGGCTTTAGATTGATATTATTATTTTGTTTTGATATAATATCCTAAAAAACTAGGAGAAAAAAATGTTTGAACAAGACACATACAAAGAAGATATAAAATTATTTAAAAAAGTACTTTCTGAAGAGGCAGAGCAGTTATTGACTCATGAAGCATTAGCAATTGTTTATATTGGTCGTGAAACCTGCCCTTTCTGCCGTAAATTTGCTAAAAAGCTAAGTAAATTAGCTCATGAAATAAACTCACCAATCTATTATGTAGAAAGCGATAATTCTTTAGATAACCAGTTAAGCTCATTTAGAGAAAAGTATCAAATTGTAACTGTACCAGGATTTATGGTTGGTAAAAATGGCGTAGTAGAAGTTCGTTGTGACTCTTCTACTCCAGAAGAAGAACTCTTAAATATGATAAACTAAGGGAACCTACGAAGAACTTATAAATACAATAAAAACATAGCCTTCTATAATCTCATCCATCCATAGAAGGCTATGTTTTTATTATAAAAGCCAATTGACTTTATATGGTAAAATTGTTTTGAGCTTGCTTTTTCTACACACTTCCGTCTTGGATTGTATCAATAACGAACTTTCTCATATAATAGGTTAAGCTTTTTAACACTTACCTTCTCCAATGCAGTACCCACTATATATACTAAAAGACTTCAATACATCAAGACTATCTATTGAAGTCATTACCTAAAAGTGTTATAATAATATAGTAGTCAACATATAAGCAATTATTTTGTGACTTAATTAAATAAGCACGCGTAGTTCAGCTGGATAGAGCGTCTGACTTCGGATCAGAATGTCGTGGGTTCGAATCCTACCGCGTGCGTCAACGAAATCCTCTAAGCATTGAGTATCAATAGATACACACTTAGAGGATTTTTCATTTCGGGTTGTAATAGGTCAGAAGTTGCAGTAAGGTTGCAGTAAAGTTTCTGGCAATTTAAAGAGTCAGGTTTTGTGAGGTTTTTACTTCAACTAATCTAGTTGATTTAAATAAACTATGTGCTATAATAAGGGTATAAAGAAAGCATCAGTATTAGCGTACTGATGCTCCCTGAATGTTTTATATATTGGGCTATGAATGGTAAAATAATTTGATAATTATTTTTTATGATTAGAACTGTCTTTCTTGGCGGGTGGACAGTTCTTTTCTTTTGCACTAATTTCTATATGTAAGCCTATAGATTTCAATGTTAATACAAATCTATCTATAACTCTATCTTTTCTCCTGTAAACTAATATTGCCTATGAAAAAATACTACAAACAGAAAAAGACTAGTTAACTAGAACTAGAAAATCTCCGTTTGTAGTGTCCATTTTCTTGACATAGTACCAAGTTGTATAATCTCTTAATTTTAGATATACTAATAATATTGAAATAATATTACGGAGGGCTTGATATGACAATCTCAAGTTTTTTACAACTTGTTGAAATTCGCACTAAAGTGGCTAGTGTGATTCCTTATTTATTGGGGACGTTTTATACACTCTATACTTTTGACACATTTAGACCTAAGAATGCTTTATTAATGTTCTTAAGTATGATTATTTTTGATATGACTACAACAGCTATTAACAATTATATTGACTATACAAAAGCCATAAAAAAGGATGGTTATGGCTATGAAGTACATAATGCCATTACATTACATGGCTTAAATATTAAAATGGTTCGTTATTTAATTTATACGATGCTTTTTATTTCAGCTTCATTAGGGATACTACTTGCTCTTAATACAAATATTATTGTCTTTCTATTAGGCGTGCTGTGCTTTGCTATTGGGATTTTGTATACCTTTGGACCACTTCCTATTTCACGTACTCCTTTTGGCGAAGTTTTTTCAGGAATTACAATGGGACTTATTTTACCCTTTATTAGCATCTACATCCATATCTTTGATCAGAATACAATAGACCTTTCTCTTACTAAAAATAGCTTCTTAATGTTCTTAGATATTAGAATGTTACTTGATATTGGGATTACTTGTATTCCTCTTATAACATGTATTGCTAATATCATGTTAGCCAATAATATTTGTGATATGGAAGAAGATTTTCCTAATAAACGTTTTACACTTCCTATTTACATAGGTAAAGAAAAAGCACTTATACTTTGGGAATGTCTTTACTACCTTGCTTATATTTCAATCGTTGTTGGGGTTATCTTAAAAATACTGCCACTTATTTCAGTATGTACGCTCCTTACACTTATCCCTGTTCTGAAAAATATTCAGGCGTTTGAAGC
>JARKVN010000013.1 GCA_029851645.1 Cellulosilyticum sp.
CCTTCACATGCACTTTCTACTCATTTTGATGTACTTATTGAAGCAACTGGACTTTCAGATAGAGGAACTTTCATCATAGATCCAGATGGAGTGGTTCAGTCTGTAGAAATTAATGCTGGAAACATTGGACGTGATGCCTCTATTATTGTAGACAAAATTAAAGCAGCACAATATGTAAGAAATAATCCAAATGAAGTATGTCCTGCAAAATGGAAAGAAGGCTCAAAAACTTTAACACCTGGTCTTGATTTAGTAGGTAAAATATAGTAGGTGATACTATGATATTAGATGAGAACATTAAGCAACAATTAAAAACATATTTAGAACTGCTAGAAAATGATATTCTCATTAAAAAACATTTAGGTGAAGACGAAAATTCTCTAGAAGTTGCCGAACTTCTAGATGAATTAGTAGCTATGTCTCCAAAAATTCATGTGGAAGAAGCTTTCATGGACAGGACACCTAGCTTTAGTATTAATCGAATGAACGAAGACACAGGCATTATTTTTTCAGGAGTTCCTTTAGGACATGAGTTTTCATCTTTAGTTTTATCACTTTTACAAGTAAGTGGGAGACCACCAAAAGTAGAAGAGGAAATTATTACAAGGATTAAGGCTATTGATAAAGACTTGGTATTTGAGACCTATGTGAGTTTAAGCTGTCATAATTGTCCAGATGTTGTTCAGGCACTAAATTTAATGAGTCTTTTGAATCCTCGCATTACCCATACTATGATTGAGGGCAGTGCTTTTAAAGCTGAAGTAGAAGAAAGAAATATTATGGCGGTACCTACCATTTATTTAAATGGTGAGTTCTTTAATAGTGGCAGATTACTAATAGAGGATATTCTATCTCAACTCGGAGAAAAGAAAGATTACTCTCATTTAAATCATACAGGACTCTTTGATGTTTTAGTCATTGGAGGGGGACCAGCAGGTTCAAGTGCAGCAATTTATTCAGCTAGAAAAGGACTTAAGACAGGGATTATAGCTGAACGATTTGGTGGACAAACCATGGAGACAATGGCTATTGAAAACTTAATAAGTGTACCATATACAGAAGGTCCTAAGCTATCAAGGGATTTAGAGGAACATGTTAGAAATTATAATGTGGATATTATTGATGCTATACAAGCTCAAGGAATTAGAAAGAAAGACAATATACTAGAAGTAGAACTTGAAGGTAATATTATACTGAAAAGTAAATCTTTAATTATCTCAACAGGTGCCAAGTGGCGTGAGTTAGGTATACCTGGAGAGAAACAGTTTAGAAATAAAGGGGTGGCTTATTGTCCACATTGTGATGGACCAATCTACAAAGGTAAAGATATTGCAGTTGTAGGTGGCGGAAATTCAGGGATAGAAGCAGCTATTGATTTAGCTAATATTGTAAATCACGTTACTGTCCTAGAATTTCTACCAGAACTTAAGGCTGATGCTGTTTTACAAGATAAACTGGCATCTTTACCTAATGTGACTGTACTTAAAAATGTGCAGGTAAAAGAGATAATTGGAACATCTAAAGTAGAAAAAATCACCTATATTGATAGGCTAACTAATGAAAAACATGAGCTTAATTTAGAAGGGATTTTCGTACAGATTGGCTTAGAACCTCATACAGCATGGCTAGGCGATACTGTTAAGAAAAACCAAATAGGTGAAATTATAGTAGATAAAAAAGGTTCTACTAGCTTGGAAGGTGTTTTTGCAGCTGGAGACTGTACAGACAGCCCTTATAAACAAATTATTATTGCAATGGGTTCTGGAGCAACTGCTTCCTTAAGTGCTTTTGATTATCTTATCAGAAATCAAAATACTAAATAAACTAAATGGGGCTGTCGCACTAAGTGAACTGCTATCCGTCAAGTAGACAACTAAAAAAATACAAACTGCCAGTAAACTTTTGTTTACTGGCAGTTTGTATGCTGCTTATAAATATATTTGATGTTTTTCCAAAAGGTTAACGATTTTTATGCTCATAATGGCTATTACGTTATAAATTTATAGGTAAGCCTTCCTATGTAAGATTTCCTCTTTATTTTTCTGTGATTATTTTAGTAGGGTTTGCATCTACTACAAATATCATACTATCGTAAAGTACAGCAGGTGGTTGAAACATTCGATAACTTGGAGGAAGAAAACGCATAAACCAAGAGTAGCCTTCTCCAAGAGTACCCATATAGGTGTATTGCGAAATTAGTTCATGCAGCTCTGAATTCTCAGGTATATCTGCAAAATCTAACCAACAAATATCTAACCCAGCCATTTTTGCTGTTTTAGCCAGTGGATTATGGGAGTAAAATACTTGATTTGTACGCTTTGTAGAGGAGTTGATTGGCATATTACAACGAGTTCTATAAAAATCTGTACCTATTACATAATAACTATTGTCTGTTTTACTTGAAAGCAACTTGCCCATGGAATCAAAGCTCCCCCATTTAGCTACATGACTGTTATGACCCGTAATAAAGATACGTTCACACCCCCTCTGTTGCTCTTGCTGTAATATCCATTGGACATTTTCAGCCATGAATCTATCTCTTAATGTACTGCCATCTGTATCTGTTATGACTTGAAGTTCACAATATTGCAATAGCATATCTGCAAAATGTATTGCTTGAGCAGAATCTTTCTTAACCTTAAGTTCATTTTTAATTTGTGTTATAATTTCCATTCGAGTAGGGTAATCAAATTCACTATTCCAGTCTTCACCATCCATAAGTTGTTGTAAAATCTTAGTATCTATTCCCTGTTCCTTACAGGCTTCATTTAAGAGTTGAAAATTATATGCATATCTTTGCATATCAAAACCATAGAAACGCAAATCTAAATCATCCGAGACATTGTCATTATACTGTCGCATATACGAAATAAGCTCAGCCATCTCATCTGTGCGGTATATGGCAAAACCGATAGCTGCCGCTGCCTCTTGAGCAGTTCCTTCCCCACCATGTATGTATCGATTTACTTGCTCACAGCCACCATAGTCACCCTCAAGCACAAATGCTCTTACGCCATAATTTTCTACCATCTGCTTGAATACATCAAGCTTAAGCTGTTGGAATTCTACATTACCGTGTGTAGCCTCTCCCAAAGCTATTATTTTTGCATTTTCTGGCACAGTGATATCTTCCACCAATTGTGCATATTTCATAAACTCTTCTGGATTTGCATTTTCTCCTGTACTAAAGCCACCGAAGTGCATAAATATGAGTGCTATCCAAACTATTACTCCTAATAGTCCAAACACTATACACCGTATCTTAGAGTGTTTTGTTCTTTTTTTCATAAATGATACTTCCTCTTATATTTGATATAAATTTCCCTACATCACGCCTATCATGTTTATTGCACTTCGTGTAATAGTTCTTCAGCAGAAATTTTGAATAATTTTGCAAGTGCAATTAAATTAGAGGTGCTTGGGTCAGATGTTCCATTCTCCCATTTGGATACTGCTTGTCTGCTTACACCTATTGCCTCGGCAACAAACTCTTGAGTCATATTACAGTCTGCTCGATGCTGTTTTAAAACTTCACCAAGAGATTTTCTGATGCTTGACTTTTCTTTTCTAACATCTCCTGATTTGATATATTTAATTAGTGCTTTCATGATAAGCAGACCTACACCGATAAAACATATTATCACTGTTAATCCAATAAGAAGTATTCCACCAAAAATGACTACTCCTAAAAAATCAAGTTTCATACTATCAACTCCTTTCTTGTGCTTACTATACCAATATTTTTTGGTTGACACCACCAACTATCACGCTATTTTCAGTTGCACTTCGGTTGCAAATGTAAAATAGCACTATTTTATGGTTAAAAGAACATAAAGAGTATATAAATAATTTCCGCTCAACAAATATCTGTTTTAAACTTTCCCTTAATTATACCACAACCTTCAATCTTATCTTTCTCCCTTACAAATTTTGTTGCAAATAAAAAGAAGAAGTATCCTTATTTAATACTTCCTCTAAATATGAACTTGTATTTGAAAATATTTTCGCTGTATGATATGGTCTATGACTCTTTACTGCAACCCTTTTTAAAGCTCACTACTACTAACCACTTTTATTCCTTACACCCATTAAACCTAAAAAAGGGTCGCATTTATTTGTGATATGGTTCACCGTTTCATTAGCAAGTAATAACCCCTAAATTATTAATATTTGTTTACACTATTCCATTTCAGTTAATTTATTTGTATTAATATCATATAATTCTTTTCTACCATCTTTTGTTACTAGGATAAGTTCCTTATTTTTTAATGTGAGTATGCAATTTCTAATCTTAGTTTCTCCTATATCACCATCACATATATCATAAATATCTTGAACACCTACTCCTTCGTCTCCAAACAACGTGTTCTGAATTAGTATACTGATAACACCCCATAATTTTTTATCACTACCTGCTATCTTTTCACCAATGTTCATATAGTAAACTAGTTTTTGACGTCTCTCATCCAATGACTCACATAGACCTTCGATTGACTTTACTAATATCTCTAAAAATGTAATTACAAATGCTGTTAAATCACCTCTATTTTTTTCATCATTTGCTATTTTAAATGCTTTATAGTATGATTGTACATTTTCTTTAATGGTACATGATAATCTACATGCAACTAAAAATTCAAGTTTTTGAGCTAATAAATAACTACTAATAAACCTGCTTGTTCTCCCATTCCCATCATAAAATGGATGAATATACCCAAACATATAATGAAATACAGCTATTCTAATTAAGAAATCATATGAATCATCATTTAAAGCATTTAAAGCTTCTGACATAGTCTCTATAATTTTACTTTCTGGATATACCCCTTCATGAATTACTCTATCATTACTCCCTAAAACACTTACACCATCTTTTCTAAAGATTTCTCCATCAGGTTCATTTATTGTATTTTCTTGTACTACATCTTTCAATGCAAATTCATTATATAGATTTCTAATATCTTGGCATGATGATAATTTGATTTGTTGTTCTTGTAATAACATCTCATATTTCTTAACTAATCCATAAAAACGTTTATGCTTACTATTGTCCTCTTTATCACTTAATATCTCATTTATTTCTCTTCTACTACTATGCACTCCTTCTATTTCATTAGTCATTTTTATTTCATCAACTAAACATCTTTTAGTATATTGCTCTAATGCAATTATTGGCACTGAACGCATATATCTATATAACTCTTTATCTAATGACATTACTTGTTCTATCTTCTGTAAGACTTCATGAGTAATAACTACAAATGCATTATACCCATTAATTTTAAAGTCAAAATGATAAGTAGATTCGCTTTCTATTCTCTTCTTATATGTTCCTTCAAATACTTCTTTTCCTTGATAAAAAAGGCTTGAAAGTAGTTTATATTCCATATCATCACCTACACTATTAATCCTCTAATTTTACTTATTATAGTTTGTAAAATATATTAAGTAAATATATATTTAAATCATATATTTATCATATTTCATACTTTATAACATTTATAATATATATTTATCCGTTTTCTTATTATATTATCCCCATATTATTATATACATAAACAAAACATGGAATAATTCTATTTAACTTCTAAGAATTGCTCCATGTCTCCATTAATAAAACCTATATCATTTACTTATGATATGGTTCTCCTCACCTAGCTAATAGGAGGTTTATTAGTTAATATCCCCTTCTCTAATTTCTAGTATTTCTCTTTATTTACCATAAAAACCTTTCTCTTTAAGCTTTCTTCAATTTCACGATGAACATTTTCTGGTATATAGTATCCTCTGTCATTTAATTTATTCAAAAATCCTTCGTCCACTTTACAAACCATATTAAGTAAACAATAATAATTCACAAATAGTATATCTAGAACATCTTCTCGATACTCATAAAAATCCAAAACTAAAAATTCATGGACATACAGATTTCTAACCTTTCTAAGTATAGTGTAATAATTTTCATATTTACCTTTAAAAATCAAGTTTCTCACATCTATATCATCCTTGATATATTCAGTAAAATATTGCTCTTTATTATTTAGTAATCTTGGCAATTTATCATATACGGAGTAAATATAGTCAAAAGCATAATAACACATGAGTGTACTAAAGAACTCCTGATATCTCTTTTTCTCACTAATACTATGTATCATAGTGCACTTTGTTTTTTTTAGAGAACGACTAGGATTCAGTATTAAACTTATAATACCATTAATGTTCATGATTTTTGAATTCACATCTGATAAAGTAATAAACTGATTCTCATCAATGGCTCTAAAATATCTTTCTTTATATTCACTTATATGTACTAACAACTCATAATAAATGAATATCTCAATATTTTTATCTGTTATCTCTTCATTTAATTTTTGCCTATCCTCAAGTTTATTTTCTTTTATAAGTATCTTTATCTTATCAATTTTATTATTTTTACTTTTATTCTTTATACCATCTTTAGTTTGATTTAAGTCATTTATGATACTAAAACTTTTTTCTACTACTGAATACACCTTTTTTGCACTAAATAAATTAATAAGCTCTCGAAAACCTCCATTATACATAATATCATCAGCATGTACTAATGAATTTCTTATATCATTAATTTTTAGCACATAATCATCTTCTAAAAAATCCTTCATTTTCTCAGCTATTTGTTTGCTCATTGAACTTTCTATACTCAATTTGTATATGCCTTCACGAATGATATTTACCGTAACTAAAATCTGCTTTATTACAGCCCAAAAGGGTATACTCACTCTAGTTACTTGTTCCGCTTTAAGAGAAGTAGCATATTCAAGTAGTGCAACGTCTTCTATAAGCTTTAATATAGCTAAATAAATCATTTTTAATTGACTCTGTTCAAGATGCATCTCATATACTTTATCATAAATTTGTATATACTGATTAGCTAAGCTCTCTATATCCTTAAAAATATAATTCATTTGTTCTTGTATACTTTTATTAATAATGTCATCCTTTTCTTTAAATAAACTAATACTCCTCATATATATCCCACCTCAATTAATCCCTAATTTACTTTTTAATGCTTCTTGTAATACTTTAGAAAAGTTTATCTTCTGCTCCCTGCCCTGTTCATCCAACCATCTAGGTATTGTAAGTGTTTTTTTTACATATATATTCTTGACTTTATCTCTTACTAAAGGCATCCATATATTAATCAATACAATTACCTCATTTGATTCTAATTTAATTTCACTAATATTACTTGGCTTAGGAATCTTTTTTCCTTCACATTCAATATCATATAAACATAATTCTAAGGCTTCATTTGCATTTAAAAATGCTTCTTCTTGGTCTTTTCCATCAGTAACACAATACTCTATATCTGGAAATCTTACATATATGATGTTATTGTCTATTGTAAATACAGCAGGGAAAATATACCTATCACTCATACTTATTCTCCTTTTCATAAAAGATAAACAGGAGTTAAAATTTAACCCCTGTTTGTTTTTGAATACTCCTAAGAGTACCTAGCGGAATTTCCTTTGAAGTTACTTTTACAACTGTAATCTTGCCATCCTTCTTATAGATAGCATGGCTTCCATGTTGACGTACCTTTTTCCATCCCGCTTTTTGTAACTTATGTATTACTTCTTTTGTAGATTTTGATTCCATATCTTATCCTCCTAAATAAATATTAGTTAGGTAATCATTTACCATTCGTAAATTAATCACATCAATATTTACTTATGAGTATTTTGTAAATCTCATCTACGCTCTTAATTATAACACGTATTTCAATACGTGCAATACTTTTTTTGAATTTAATATAATCTAATTCTTAATTTTAAAAATTAATCCTAAAAAACACTTCTTTATGTACTAAAATATCCCCATCCGATTGTTTCTCGGATGGGGATTGCTTTATAAGGTCTCTTTGAACCTCTTTATCTATTTTTAGTTTTATCATTTCTATTTGCTTATCCTGACTTACCACTACTTCTTCTATTATCATATGATAGAATGCTTTTCTTTCATCATTTGGCATGTCCTGCAAGATTTCGTTCAAGTGGTTCATGACCTCTTGCACATACTCATAGGTCAGTTCTTCTGAGTCACACCCTGTGAGGCTTGCTTCTAGTTCATTTTGACGATTAACTTGCCTTTCAAACTCTTGGTTCAGCTCTTGAAGTCTCTCTGCCAGCAGCTCTTGGTCAATCAGCTTTTCATCAAATAGATTAAGGTATTTGTCCCGACTAGCCTTCACCTTTTCTATGGCTTGCTTGTTTGCTTCCAGCTCCTGTTGCAATGGTTTAACCATCTCTTTCTTATGTTTATTTACTTTATCAACTAACTTCTTTAATAGCTTAGGATGTGTTACTACTTCATTGATTCTATCTAATACATATTGCTCTGCATAGTCCGCTCTAATGCTATGGAATCCACATACAGATGCTCCCTTGCTTCTAGCAGCTCCACATGAATAGTACCTGAGAATCTTTTTAGTACCATCCTTCAATTTGTTAACTGTTCTTGTTCCAACCATTATAGCTCCACAAAATGGACATTTTATGAGTCCAATCAGTACATAGTTTCCTTCATAGTTTTTTATTGGTTTTTCTGCTTTTGACCTTTGAATAGCCTGTACTCTGTCCCATAGTTCTTGTGTGATAATTGGTTCATGAACACCATCTGCTAAAATGACATTTTCACTTTTCCCTTTGCGTTTACGTTCACTCCAGTTCTCATATCGATTAAATCTAACTTTACCTACATATAAGGGATTTAATATGATTTCCTTTATAGAAGCTGTACTAAAACTATTACCTCTTTTAGTTTTATATCCTTCCCTATTTAAGCTATTCGCAATAGCTCTTAAGCCTTTGCCATTTGCATACATATTAAATATCTTCTTTACTATAATAGCTTCATCAGGTACTATGACTAATCTTGTATCATTGAGATTGTCAGGATTGACTGCTTCACTTTTGTAGCCTAAGCAGATACCACCATTCCATCTGCCTTGTCTGCTTCTTTGTGCCATGCCTAGCTTCACATTGTCAACGATTGTATTTCTTTCCAGCTCACCAACTGCACCCATCATTTGAAGTGCAAATTTTCCCATTGGTGTTTCTGTTTCGAAGTTCTCTGAGAAGGAACGAAAGACAACACCATTCTTTTCAAATTTCTCTACCATTCCTAATAAGTCAATAACTTTTCTGGCTAACCTTGAAATCTTCCATACAAGAACCTCATCAAATTCACCCGCTTCACAATCCTTCAAGAGTTGTTGTAGTTCATACCTGCCTGCGATTGATTTTCCTGAGATACCTGCATCAACATACTCTTTAACTACCTTCTTGCCATACATATTACAATAATTCCTTAAAGTATTAAGCTGAGCATCTATTGAAAATCCATGTACTGCTTGTTCTTCTGTTGATACTCTGGCATATATTGCTACTCTTATTTCTTTTGGTTCATCTAGCTTATTTATCATACTGCTCACCCTCCTCTGTATCTAAGTAGAATTTCTGACCTT
>JARKVN010000017.1 GCA_029851645.1 Cellulosilyticum sp.
AGTATTGAGTATTTTTTCATACTTATTAAGAGCGTATTAGAGAGATAATAGATTTATTTAGAACTTTTATATACCAGAAGTAGTAATATAGGGGGATATGATTAAATGTATGAATCATGGATATACCTAGATGTACTACAAAAAAGGTTAGATAATCCATAAATATCTTACTATCTCTAAAATAAAGTCTTTTCATATAAGAATTTTACCCAAATGAGATAAGAGAAGAATCAGAGGAAGGTGAAGTATGATAAATTAGTAGAATATTCTATATGTATGATGTAAAATATGTAATATACTGAGGAAATTGGGGGAAAGATATGAAGAGAATATGGTCAAAGGATGAAACAATTTTAGCGTTATATTTATATTATCAGATACCGTTTGGAAAAATTCACTCTACAAATTCAGAAATAATTAAGTTAGCTAACTTAATCGGTAGAACTCCTTCAGCTGTTTGTATGAAAATGTGTAATTTAGCACGTTTTGACAAAACTTTAGCTAATAGAAAAGTAAATGGTTTAAAAAATGGAAGTAAAATGGATGAATATATATGGACAGAATTTGAAGGAAGAATAGGTACATTAGTAGCTGAAAGCAATAAAATACTAAATTATTATCTTAGTGATAGCGAAGTAGTGTATGAAGAAAGTATTGATAACTACATACCAAAGGGAAATGATATTAATATAATGTCAAGAGGAAGACATGGCCAGGATTTCTTTAGAAGAGCCGTTCTTTCAGCATATAACTATAAATGTTGTATTACAAATGTTTCAATACCAGAATTACTGATTGCTAGTCATATTAAACCGTGGAAAGATAGCAATAATGATACTGAAAAGCTAAATCCTAGAAATGGATTATGCTTAAATGCATTTTTTGATAAAGCATTTGATACTGGACTGATTACATTATCACAACAATATAGGATAATTATATCAAAAAGAGTAAAAAATGAATGTACTAATGAGTCAGATCAATATTACTTTCTAAAATATGAGGGAAAACAAATTAACCTGCCTGAGAAATTTAAGCCAGATATAACTTATATAGAATATCACAATGATATGATTTTTAAAGGTTAAGAAAGGCTGAATAAGTTTTGATGAGTTATAAATATTTGAAATAGGAGATAAATAGTGAAAGAGAGATTGGTAGAGTATAATCAACTTGAAAGCTATGATTCAACACCTAAGGTGGGGGGGCTAATGATAAGCTTTAGATCAATGGGATATTCAGTTGAAACTGCTGTTGCTGATTTAGTAGATAATTGTATAGCTGCAGAAGCAAATATGATTCATATATATTTTGATTGGAGTAGGAAAAAAGTATATGTAGCTGATAATGGAAAAGGGATGGATAAGAAGCAATTACTAGAAGCAATGAATTTAGCTACTGGAGATCCAATGTTAATGCGCAGAGAAAGTGATTTAGGTAGGTTTGGTATGGGGATGAAAACAGCATCATTTTCTATGGGAAAAAATTTACTAGTTATTTCAAGGAAAGACAAAAAAATAGCTAATGCTTTTTGGGATATTGACTATGTTATTAAAGAAGGAAAATGGAAGACGTTGAGCTGGAATAATAATGCTATTGATCAAATACTTGCTGAAGTACCACTGTGCTTAAAGTATTTTTTTATGCTGAATGGGACAATGCTTATAATTAGCCAGCTGGATAAATTGGTAGATGAGAAAAACGCAGAGAAGTCAAAAAGTACCTTTTATGAAACTATAGAGAGTGTAAAAGAGCATCTATCTCTGCATTTTCATAGATTCATGGAGGAGGATGGACTAAGAATATATGTGAATGATAATTTAGTAGAGCCATGGAATCCGTTTGTAAGGAATAATGTGGCTACACAAGAATTGCCTATCGAAGAATACAACTTTAATGATAGATGGGTGAGAATAGAGCCGTATATTTTACCTCATGAAACAAAATTTGTTTTAGAAAAAGATTTTTATAATGCGGGGAGAGGTGATTGGGATAGATATCAGGGTTTTTACGTATATCGTAATAAAAGATTAATTGAGTATGGAACTTGGTTTCGAAAATTGAAGAAAGAACCCGCATATAGATTAGCAAGAATTAAATTAGATATTAGTTCAGATAGTGATGGAGATTGGAAGATAGATGTATTAAAGTCTAAAGTTTCATTACCAGCATATCTAAGAGATATTATTGTTAGAATAGCCTCTGAGGCTTCTAGAAAATCATTAGAAATCTATAATTCTAGAGGAACATATACAAAAGGGAAAACGGGTAGTATTGATACGGAGTTTACATATGTATGGGAACAAAGGAAAAATAGTATTGGGCAATATTCATATTATTTGAATAAAAGGCATCCTTTATTAAAAAAGCTAATTGAAAATATGGAGGATGAAACAAGTTCTGTTCTAAAGGTATATTTAAAGTTGATTGAATCATACATGCCGGCAATTATGTCTGGAATGGTAGCAAATTTAAATAAGGATAATAATGCAAATGTTTCAAATGACTTAAGAAATATTGATATAATGGAAGTAAAGCAATTAATAGCTAGCTTCAGAGAGGCAGGTATTAATGATGATGAAATAATTACATTGATAAGAGGCATGAAACAATATAGCTATTTACGTAATAATGTAGAAAAAATTGTAAGGGAGAATGAGGATGAATAGTATTGTGGGAGTACCAAAAAAAGAGTGGCTAATTTATGAGGCAGCTAATACTTTTTGTAAAGCAAAGCGTGATTCAAGTAGTGATTTAACAGATGAAAAAATTGAACAGATTATTAATGAAGTTGTTATTATGTTTGCAAGCCAGATTTCAGATGAAGGTAAATTATATAACTTTCTGAATGAACAAATCAGTAGAGAGAGACACATGCCAAATGCAAGAATCATGAAAAGCGATGAGGTAAGAAATTCTGACTGGTGGACAAAATATTGTGATAGCAATGAGTGTCAGCACTGGGATAGATATTACAAACATTTAGTTTATGATCAAGAGTGGGATCGAGATAGTATAGAAAAAAGCATTGATCTACCTACAGATGAGATTATGAATGCATTAGTAGAACCATTAGAAGGAGTTTCAGCTGAAAGAAGGGGAATGGTTGTAGGCTATGTACAATCAGGTAAAACAGCAAACTATGTAGGATTAGTAAATAAAGCAATTGATGCAGGATATAAAATTATAATTGTACTAGCAGGAATGCATAATAACTTACGTTCTCAAACACAATCACGTGTTGATGAGGAGGTTCTTGGATATGAAACGAGCAATGAAGGTATCAAGAAACAAAAGGAAATGGCTGAAAGTAGACTTATTGGTGTAGGAAAGTATAATCCAGAAATTTTTGTACAAACTCTAACATCTAGAGATGATAAAGGAGATTTCAATAAGGCAAAAAAAGGAATTACGTTATCTCCTAATGATCCAACAGTTATTGTAACTAAGAAAACAAAAAGTATTTTAGAAAATATTTATGAAAACTATTATTGCTGTCCGTACGTTCAAATCTTAGATGATGGTACAAGAAAAATATCAAAAAAATATCCATTATTATTAATTGACGATGAGGCAGATCAAGCGTCTATAAATAATAACGTTGCTAAGGGGACTAAGGAAGCAGAGGAAATAGAGCCTACAAGTATTAATAAATTAATTAGACAAATACTTAATCTCTTTGAACTGAAATCATATGTAGGGTATACTGCAACACCATATGCTAATATCTTTATTAATAATGATGAAATTAATCCAATGTATGGATTTGATCTTTTTCCAAAGGATTTTATTGTATCATTACCCAAGCCAAAAGAATATGTTGGAGCAAACGAGTTCTTTGGGGCTGAAAAAGTCAAAGCAATGCCACTCTTTAGAAAAGTTATTGCAAAGGATTTTATTAATACAAAAGAAGGCTATGTTGGAGAAGTACCAGTAGATTTACAGCAGGCAATAATGTCATTTTTAATTTCCATAGCAATTAGAAATCTTAGAGGATATGTAGGAAAACCGAATTCCATGTTAATTCACGGTGCAAGAATTACTGATTTACAGTCACAAATCAAGTCAAGAGTAGAAACATATTATCATGATTTAAGAAATCAAATAGTGAATTATGATAAAGAAATATTTACAGAACTAGAAAGAATCTATAACGAAGATTTTGTGAAAACAACAACTACGATGCTAGAGGAAGAAACCTATTCAAATTATATGAAGGGTATTAGTATGCCAGAGCAAGACAAGGTTATGAATGAGATTTTCAGATTATGTAAAGAAAATAAAATATCTTTATACATAATAAATGGAAAGAGTAAAGATATACTTAAATACAAGGATATGGAAAAGGAGAGTAAAGAATATAATGTAATTGCAATAGGTGGAGATAAATTATCTAGGGGACTTACATTGGAAGGATTATCAATAAGCTATTTCATCAGAGAGTCAAAGACATATGATACACTTATGCAGATGGGACGTTGGTTTGGATTTAGAAAAGGCTATATTGATCTATGTAGAATTTATACTACGTCATCACTAAAGAAAGCTTTTCACAAGATAGCATTTGCAACAGATGATTTAAGAAGTCAAATAGAATATATGTGTGACATTGAAGAACAGCCATCTACATTTGGGTTAAAGGTTGCTAAAGACCCACTATTGAAGATATCAAATAAGATTCATAACCCAGTTATACAGTATTTAGATTTTAGCAATACATTGATACAAACGCGAGATTATGATAAGAAAGCAGATGTTTATAATAATAATTTTAATGCTGTTGATCGTCTTTTACGAAAGGCGGGAACATATACAACATTAAAAGATTATAATAAGAAATTAGGTAAGGAGAAAAGTAAAAGTGAATCTTTTATATGGGAGAGAGTCCCAGGAAGATATATTCAAGAGTTTTTATCAGAGTATAAGACATCTCATAAAGCTCAGAAAATCAAGAGTTATAATATTGCTAATTACATTGAGGGACAGCTGAAAGTTGGAGGATTAGTTGAATGGACAATCTGCTTAATGAATGTAAAGAGTGAAAAGGGAAACACAATTGAGGGGCTAGCTGATTTGCCCGAGATTGGAGGTGGACTTGTTCGTGATGGAGATAAAGAAAACTGTAGGGAAATGTTTGACGATGTTATCTCATTAAAATCATTGAAATCAAATAATCATGAATTTATAGATTGTCCTCAAAGTTTGATTGACGAAATAGAAGCTGAGAAAGAGAAGAAAGAACAAGAGGGCATTAAATTAACTGAAGCGTATGTGAGAAAAAGATGTAGAGAGGAATTGGGAGGAAGAAAAAGAGGATTACTAGTTCTATATCCTATTGACTATCGTAATAAAGATAAGTTAACAAATGCGTTTGAGATACCTAATGTAGAACATAAAACACCATTTGGATTTATGATTGTATTCCCAGATAATGAAAATCAAGGAGAGGCTATATCATATGTGCTTAATCCAGTGGCTGCAGGAGGAACATTAAGTGAAATATTTGACTAGTTTATTTGAAGAGTTAAAAAATGATTTTAGCTCACCATTATATAGTGGGAAGAAAATTTTAACTAGAGATGTTGTACTTACGAATGGAATACAGATTATCATTTACCTATTAAAGACAGGATGGCAAAGAAAAGTTGTCATTCTTATGAATGATAAAGATGATATGGTCAAAATTCCGGATATGAATGGTATTAGTTTTTCATATAGAAAAGTTATTGCTGAGGGAAAAACAAATATATGCTTAGAAATGAGTCAATCTAATAATGATGGTCTTTTATTTGAAATTGTTGTTGATAATATACTGCAAGAATTGAGAAAAGTAAAAGATATTATGAGGAAGATATATAAGGTACAAGCATGTGTACAGAAATGGAAACATTTTTTTGAAAAAGAAAATGAAATTATTATGTCAGATAATAAACAGCAAGGTTTGTATGCGGAATTAATCGTATTAGAAGAATTAATTACAAGAAATGGAAAAGAAACGATATTGCATTGGACAGGCTGTGATAAGGAGTTACATGATTTTTACATTGATAATAATGCATTGGAAGTAAAAAGTTCTTCTGTAAGGCAACCCTATAAGATTAGTATAAGTAGTGAATATCAATTAGATCAGGCAGATTTATCTGGAGAACTTTTATTATTTTGTTTGTTCTTGAAAAAAAGTTCTAGTGATGGAGAGAATATTTGTGATGTAGTGAAGCGAATTAATATACTGATTCAAGATGATAGCTATTATGTTGATGAATTTATGAAAAAATTGTTTCTTGCTGGCTATATACATGAATATGAGGAACTATATAATTGCTATTTCCGGAAACGTGATATCAAATATTATGAAGTGAAAGAGGGCTTTCCTTGTATTATTAGAAGTGGACTTATGCGGGGAGTCAATCACGTGACTTATACTATTAGTATTGATCAGTGTAATGATTTTGAAATTAGTAATGAGGTATTTTGGGATAGACTAGGGGGAAGTAAATGATAACTGATAGGATGATTGAGTTTAATCGAGATTTGGTCGAGGATGTGGAACAGTATGTAAATGATAATAAGTGTGATGTGGAACAGGGATTTACCGAAATTTTTGTACCATATGTTGTGGATATTGGTGAAAGCTATTTGGCAAATATTGAATATGTGTTTTATAAAAAAGATTATGAAAATATTAAAATAAATGGATATGTGTATGATTCGTTCTTTGAAACACTTACTATAGTTGTATGTGATTATAAAAACGACAATGAAGTAGGATATATAGGTAAAGTAGATATTTCAAAGACCTTAAAAAAAGCTACAAAATTTGTGAGACTTTGTAGCACAGATTATTTTAAAGCAGTCGAAGAGACTAGTGAAGGATATCAAGCATATGAGAACATTGTTGAAGTACTTGATAAAATTGAGAAGATTAGAATTATTCTTTTGACAAATAAAGAAGCATCTTCAGATATCCCCAAAGATATAAAGCTTGGGAATGTACCAGTCCAATATGATGTATGGGATTTAGAGAGAGTATGCCAAAGGCTATATGAAGCTAGTAATTTTGATTGCATGGAGATTTCTTTGAAAGAAAAATACGGATATGAATTAGAACTTATAAAAGTTGAATCAGACAATGATATTTATGATTGCTATATTGGATCTATTCCAGGAAAATGGCTAGCCGAGATATATAAAGATGAAGGACAAAAGCTAATTGAGAAAAATGTAAGATCCTTCTTACAAGCAACAGGTAAGATAAATAAAGGTTTAAAAAAGACCTTAGAGCAGGAGCCTGATATGTTTATGGCTTATAATAATGGGATTTCCACAACAGCAGAGGATATTACACTTAATGAAGCCAATAGTAGTAATAGGATAGTAGTAATTGATAAGATAAAGAATTGGCAGATTGTAAATGGAGGGCAAACTACGGCATCTATTTATAATGCTATGAAAAATAAGATGAATATTGAAAAGGTTAATGTTCAAATGAAATTAACTGTAATAAAGAATATAGATAAAATAGAAGACATTATTAAAAAAATATCTAGATATGCAAATAGTCAAAATAAGATTAATGTTTCTGATTTTAGTGCGAATGATTCTTATCATGTTGAAATGGAACGTTTATCCCGTAGAATATATGTTCCAACTGAACGGGGAAAATCAACAGAACGTTGGTATTATGAAAGAGCTAGAGGACAATACATGGTGGATGTTAATCGTCAATTGACCCCCTCATTAAAAAGAAAATTTAAAGAAATGAATCCTAAATCAAAATGTATCTCTAAGACAGTTGCGGCAAAGTGTCTAATGGCTTGGATGAAATTTCCATACATAGTAAGTAAGGGATTAGAAACAAATTTTATAGAATTTACTGATAAAGTGCAAAAAGGGGAAATACCATTACCTGACGACAATACGTATAAATCAATGATTGCTAAAGCAATACTATTCAAGGAATGTGATAAAATAGTTGCATCATTAAAGTTACCGGGATATAAAGCACAAGTTAATTATTATACGATTGCATTGCTTGCTGAATTTTATTCAGATGAGGTAAATGATATTGAAATATGGAATAGTCAGGATATATCAAGCAACTTAGTTAAACGTTTAGAAATGCTTGCCAATGTAGTATGGGAGCATTTTATGAATCCTAAACAATTAGGTACTAATATTACACAGTGGTGTAAGAAAGAGGAGTGTTGGGATACACTAAAGATACGATATAAAGAAAAAAGAGAAAATTGACAGGAAAATAAAAATGTGTTATGCTGCAAGAAAACTAAAGAGGTTAGTATATGTATAAAGTTATTGATTTATTTGCCGGAGCAGGTGGCCTTAGTCTAGGTTTTGAGGAAACAGATAAATTTAAAGTTAAAGCATTTGTGGAAAATAATATAGATGCAACAAAGACTTATAAAAAGAATAATAAAGATGTTACTCATTATTCTGATATATTAAAGCTTAATTTTAATAAAGTTCGAGAAGAAATTGGCGAAATTGATATTGTTATCGGTGGGCCACCATGCCAGGGATTTTCTAATGCAAATAGGCAAAGAAGGAAGGTTATTAACGGAAGTAATGAATTGGTGAAAAAATATATTGAGACAATCAGCATATTAAAACCAAAAATGTTTGTTATGGAGAATGTAAAGACGATTACATCTGACAAACATTTTTTCTGCTTAACAGCAGATGACAGGGAACGTGTAGAGAATGAGCTGGGCGTAAAAATCTACAAAGAGAAACTTTCATTATATAATAGAAAAGAATATCTGGAAGAGATATATAACAGTGTAGATAATCGTTTATACACTAAATGGGCACAAATTGAAGAAAATCAGTTATATATATTAAGAAATATGCTGAGGAAGGTAAATGATAATAATAAATTAAAGAAATTTATAGATAAACGATCAAATAGAAAGTGTCTAGAGGATATTATTGATAAACTACGCCTTGAAAATGGTGAGCCTGAATGGTTACGTGATTTAAAGAGTAAATCAATTGAGGCAATTCAGAGAATTATTAGTGCAGAAAGTATGTTAAAAGAAGATCAAGAACTACTAAATCTGTTTTGTGATACGGAACGCTTTTTTATTGGTCTTGCTGAATTGGAAGAACATAAAGCAATATATGATGTAAAACTAAGTAAGGATGATATTACAATTATTCTACATGCATATATAGTTATGGAATACATCAAAAAGTCATTTGATTATCTCGGTTATGAAGTCAAGGGAGATGTTTTAAATGCAGCTGATTTTGGTGTTCCTCAAAATAGAGAACGTTTTATAATGTTAGGTGTAGAACGAAGCTTTTTAGGAGATAGAGATATCCAACTACCAGAAGCTATTATTAATAATGAGAGAGATTATATTACTGTTCAGAGTGCAATAGAGGATTTGGTTAAATACAATCCAACAATAGGAGAGATGTCAGTTTCATTTATTAGACAACCAGAGTTACCACACAATAAATTCTTAGAAGAGATTATATATAAAAGTGGTGATGGAAAGGTATACAATCATGTTTCAACTGCCTCAAGAGAAACGGCAAAAGAACGATTTAAACAGATAAAACAGGGTGATAATTTTCATTCCCTTCCCGAAGCCTTGAAGAGAACATATTCAGATCCAGGGCGAACACAAAATACTATCTATAAACGTTTGGATTATAATAGTCCTTCAGATACAGTTGTAAATGTACGAAAATCTATGTGGATTCATCCGGTTTTAGATCGGGCAATTAGTGCTAGGGAAGCTGCTAGACTACAAAGTTTTCCTGATTATTATGAATTTGTAGGTACCAAGGATTCTGTATATCAACAAATCGGAAATGCGGTTCCGCCGTTATTAGGCAGAGCAATAGCAGAAAAAGTATTAGATATCTTTGAACCAGATATTAGACATAATGAATTGAGAGAAATTTTTTTAAAGTCAATATTACCGCATTCTAATGAGAATAAATAAATACCTATGTTAATGGATTAATGCGTGGCTTTCGGGTCAGTTTGAAGTTTTGTTATAGATTTCAGATTGATCCGAAAGTCATTTTTACATGACTCGAAAATTCATAGTTTTTAACTTTAAATTTATACGTGTATAACTAAATTTTTGAATTATCTTTTAATGTACTTTTAGAGGGGGAACTTATTTTAAGAGAAAACAATAGTTTTAAGAGGTCAAATAAGTAAGTCAAATTTTCAGATCACAAACCTATTGCAGAGTTTAACTTTTTAGAAGATCTCTTTATATTTGACAAAAGTAAAAATGAAGTTGACTCCAGATATATACCATTAGAAATCAACTTAAAATTATTGATAATAGAGGAGCATATAAGTATATCTTGAGCTAACGTAAGTAAGGTTTAGCTGAGAGTTACTATGTTTATACTGAATTTTACAATTAATGAATGAAAAGTTTTAGGTAAACAAGCTACATCAATATTGACTGCGAACAGTATACAACCCATGTTGAGACTGTAGTTAAGCTAAGTAGATGAATTCATTGAATGTCAACGAATTATTAATGCCTATTATTATGTAAAAATGATGGAGGATGACTTTTGGGAATTAGCAAGAGCACATCAACCACTTTACAAAATTGCACCATTAAGTTAGGAGGGAGAATAGATGGATTACTTTCCAGAAGTTATTCAAGCAATCCCAACAGATGATTATACTGTATATGTGTATTTTGATGATGGGAGTATCAAGTTATATAACGCTAAGGAGTTAGTAACTAAAGGTATATTTACACCGCTACAGGATATAGAGAAGTTTAAAAATACATGTACGGTACTTAACGGTACACTAGCATGGGACTTAGATGGTAATTATGATGAATCAACATGTCTTGATATAGACCCTTTTTCAATTTATGAAGGATGCCCAGAAGTAGATGAACCTACATTTTTGTTTATATAAGTTTAAAAGACTTAGATTAATCTAGGTCTTTTTCTTTTAGGTGTGCACAGCACGGGCGCAATCTAACGGGTGAAAGTCCTGAGTATGAGTTGATAGTACTTAAGTGGTCTAGAACAATTAAGAAAGGATTAAACAGTAAATCGGTTTTAAGCTTTTGATAATTCAGGTTAATTGTGACAAAAGCAGACGACTCAATATTTTAGTAACTTATATTTGGAAAATAATACCTTATTTCAATATACGGAATCTAGACATCGACCGAACAGGTTTCGTTTTGTAGATTTGGTAAAGGGAAAATTATAAAATATGGATGGGGTTGTCACACTAAATGATTAGTGCGATGCCATTTTGTTTGTTGGTTCACAGTTATCTAGTCCGTTTCAAATCTTTATAGCTCAATAGCTTTAAATACTTGTTTCTGCTTTTGAGTCAGTTCTTGTATTTAAGTTGTAAAAACAAAAGGAAATTTATAGAAAAGCTTATACCCATATGCTAAAATAAATATAAAAATCTAGCAGTTCCGGTGGAGAATACTAGAAAGATAAGCTAGAAAAACATTTCTTGTTACCGAATTAATATGGAACATTGATTAATGATTATGATTGGATATAGAATGAAAGGGGCGTAAGTATGAACTCACAAAGGACATTAGAAGAGATTTCAGATGGAAAAATTTATGATATTGAAGATATAGTAAGAGCAGATGCAGGTGGGTGTAATGGCTGTAGTGCCTGTTGTCATAATATTGGAGATTTAGTTGTACTTACTCCATTTGATGTCTATGAAATGGTGAACCACTTGAACGTATCATTTGATGAACTTTTGATAGATAAGCTTGAACTATGTGAAACAAATCAAATGATGTTGCCACATTTAAAGATGTATGGCACTTCTAAGCGTTGTAGCTTTTTAAATGAAGAAGGACGATGCACTATTCATAGACATCGACCTAATATTTGCAGATTATTTCCTCTTGGAAGAATATATGAAAACAAAGACTTTAAATATTTCCTACAAGCTGGTAACTGTAAAAAGCCTTATTTAGAAAAAGTGAAAGTGAAAGAATGGATTGGTATTGAAAATTATAAAGAAAATAAAGCATTTCTTTTAGAGTGGCATTATTTTTTAAAAGCACTTACTTTTCGTCTTAAATTCATACGAGATTACAAGGAGCGAGATGAGATTCATCAATATTTACTGGATACCTTCTATCGAATAGCCTTAGAAGATGGGGAAGATTTTTATGCTGCATTTTTAAGATGTTTATCTGAAGCTAAAAATCATCTTGGTCTATTATAGGAAGATAGAGTAGCGTTTTTCAGGTGCCTTCTTATCAAGAAGTACAGATAACTTGTGTAAATCAAAAAAATTGGAAATGATACAGGAATAATGAATCACTTTTTAACATAAGTGCACTATTTAAAAAGGGCTATGAAAAATCTATTTTGGATTTTCATAGCTCTTTTCCCACTCTTAGAAGATATTAAGGATTAAAAGTGAAAAATTAGAAGACTCATCCCTTTCTAGTAGGATAAAATAAGAGAATGGACAGATTGATTGAATTCAGCTAAGATTAAAGTAAATAGACAACAGAAGTGAAGGATTAACGTATGAAAAAATTAGTCATTGGAATATTAGCTCATGTAGATGCTGGTAAAACAACATTATCAAGATCGGAAGAGCACAC
>JARKVN010000041.1 GCA_029851645.1 Cellulosilyticum sp.
CAAAGATAATATATTTTTTCTCTGGAAATAAAGGAGCTGTTTGTTCAAGGATTTCTTTCATATCCCAAGTTCCTACAATAATAATATCTGAATCCGATTCAGAAGCATCTAATAAAGAACCTTCAAACTTAGTTTTATCAGACCCCATCTCTACCATATTAACTTCAACTTTATCACCTAATTGTTCCGCAATTTGCTTCATACCAGTTTGTGCTGAATCATTAAAGGCTTTATCTCCAAAAGAACCTGTGACGAGTAAGCTTACCTTTAATTTTTCAGTAGCCTCTGCTTCAGCTGGTAAACCCTCTACTGTTTTTTCCTCTGAAGTTGGTGCACTAGAACATCCTGTAAATAAAGCTGCTGCAAGTACTGATGAAAGTAATACTCTAGCCCATTTCTTTTTCATTTTAAACCTCTCCTTTGTTATACATAGTTGTTTTATTCAATCTTTCTAGCATCGCTAGATAGGATTCTTTGCTCATAACAGGCTTAAACTTATTTTGAATTTCATAAGCTTTTTTGCCCTCATCTGATAGAAGATCTATAATAGTATCTATAAAGTAAGCTGCTGGTACATGGTATGCCTGCTCATAATCTGATGTTTTAAAATCACAACCATGCATTGTTCCTGTAAACCCTCCTACTCCAATTTCTACAATTGGGTATAGGCTAGACAAATCTCCCATATCTCCTGATGCAAAACCATGGGTTCCTTGTGCGATTCTTTCAGGTGAAATATAGTTTAATATATGTGTTTTAACTAGTTCTGTTAAGTTTTTATCTTGATGAAGTGGCAAGTATCCTGGTGTATCTACAATTTCTAAGTCACATCCAATAGCTAAGGCACCTGCTCTAAGTGCTCTTGTTACTTTTTGATCTGTTTCTAAAATAGCGTCTACAGTTTTAGCGCGTACATACATTTCTAAAGTAACTCTTTCTGGCACTGTATTGATAGACTGTCCACCTTCTCCAATTATAAAATGGACACGAATGGCATCTTCTTCTTTAAAGGTCTCTCTTAAAAAGTTAATCCCGCTCATTGCTAAGTTTGCTGCATTTAAGGCATTATTGCCACCAGCTGGATTGCTTCCAGCATGTGCTCCTTTACCATGAAAGATTGCTTTTTTACATAGGAAACCATTTAAGCCTGCACCGATTTCTGCATCATATGTATTCATATCTAATCCCATTGCATGACAAGAAAGAATAAGCGCCATATCATCAAATACACCTAGCTCTATCATTTCCTGTTTACCTGATGCATGCTTAATTTTGCCTTCTGCAATAAGACCTCTTCGATATTCTAAATCACAAAATTCTTCAGCAGGTGTGACAACCAATGTCACCTTCCCACAAAGCTTCTCCATAACTTTTGCTTTATGTAATGAAAGGAAAACCCCCATCATCGTTCCTATTTGTGCATAGTGCCCACAAGTATGTGCTGCATGATCCTCTTTATTAGCATAAGGATGATTGAGCGTTGGTACCCCATCCAGTTCACAAATGAGTCCAATATGTGGACCTGGCTTACCTGAATCAATTGTAGCTAAAATACCTGTATAGGCCACTTGATCCTTATAAGAAATTCCTTCCTTTTCTAATAATTCCTTTACCTTACCTGCTGTTCGAAATTCCTTATAACCAAGTTCTGGATGCTCATAAATATCTTCTGCTAATTCTATGGTTCTTCCTACTATTTCATCAAATATATTTTTTATTTTAGCTTCCATATGTTATCCTTTCATTTAGGCCTTTTTATATCTTGTGTCCTTATTTTCTATCTATGGTAATGCTTTTTTATTAGATCATAAACTTCCGAACATTAGCCTTTCACAAAAAAATTATGTTCGATAAAATTGTTGTCTAAAATATATCATATATATCAATTTTTGTCAATTCAATCCATGATATTCAAAGTTTTCCTTATATTTAAACAAACAAAAAATATCTCCTTTAACCTTCCAAGCCTATTTTATATTGAGCAGGAGGATAATCCAAGTGTTGCAGTTCCAGGAAGTAATATTATAGAGGTTTCTTCTGCACAGGAACTTACGGAAATCTTAGGATTATAGGTCAAGGATTTACCTAATCTTCCTTTTAAAGCAGAAGAAAGCATTTATACTGCTTATTGGGCAGAAATGGGCCAGATTTGTTATATCAGTGAGGGTAAGGAGTAGTTTTCATAAAGTCTACTGGTACTGAGGATAACTCTGGTGACTACAATTCATATGATTCAGTGAAAAAGTTTTCTATTGTTTCTTGTTCTGTCATGTTAAAGGGAAATAGTAATATATGTACTAGCTTTATGATCTGATGTGGTATTTTCCTACTCACTAAATCTATCTGACGGCATATCTGAAAATGAATGGTCTGACATAATTAGCGAGATCTATAGTAACTTGTTTAAACAATATATTAGGGTAGTTTATTTTTTACTGCAACCTTTTGACTTATTACAACTTAAGAAAATAAAAGCAGTAAGCACGCTATCCTTTGATAATCAATGCTTACTGCTTTTATTTTATGACCCATACGGGAATCGAACCCATGATTTCACCGTGAGAGGGTGATGTCTTGACCGCTTGACCAATGGGCCTTAACATCACTTATATTATCATAACCTCTTTAAATTTTCAATATATTTTATAATATTTTTGCAAATTTATTTACCACCTTTAACTTTTTCTAAATACTCATAGGCCTCATTAATTTCTCTAATTTTTTGGTTAGCAAACTCAATATATTCTGGTGGGACACCTCCTGATGATAATTTATCTGGATGATATTCTTTAACCAGTTTACGATAAGCTTTTTTAATCTCTGAGATACTAGCATCTTCGCTTACTCCAAGTACTTGTGTATATTTTTTTACAAGATCTTCTTGTGATGCACCTCCACCATAGCTTTGACCTCCGTAATAATTGCCTTGTCCACCAAATCCTTGTCCAAAACCATTTGCATTTCTTATAAAGGCCATTCTTAAAGCCTCATATTCATATTCTGAAAAGACTAGTGACAAGATAATCTTCTTGGTTTGTGCTTCTTTAGCTGTAGTACTTTCACCTTCTTGCATAGAAAGACCAACGAAAAGATAGGATAATAGATTAATCTGATCTCTTCTTGTACGGTAATAACCAAGAATAATATTGGTAAATATTAAGTAGTCATCTGGATGGTTTTTTCCATAATTAAAGGCTGCTTCATACTCATTCAGTTCAGCTGTACTAATATTAAAGTGTCCTCTAATAAATTCTTTAATAAAATGAATCTCTTTTTTAGTAACATTACCATCTGCTTTTGCAATCATCGCACATAAAGCCATAATAGAGGCAATTACCGGATTTTTTCCTTCAAATGCAGGGTCTTGTCTCATTTCACGTGGTAACTTAGGGTATTTCTTAGGCAAATAAGACATTAATAAAATGATAACTATTGGAAATGGCCAAGGTAACAGTAATGTCATACCAGACCAAAGCCAACCATTATACCCTTTAAAATAGGCCATAGCTCCTATAATAATCACTAAAATGATTTTAATGAAGCCTAAGATTAAACTAACTCCAAAACCTAATAGAGCGTTTATCATATCAAATAAGTTCATTTTTTTCTCCTATATTTCTTTTTATGCTCTTTTTTATTTATTGTAACACAATTTTATGTAGATTCCATTAATATCCTTTTATATTTTTACTACTTTTGAAATCTTTCACTCTTTAGGTAGTTTATGCATATCATATACTACTTTATACGATTGATTTGTACTATTGTTGAAATACGTAAGTATGCATATAATAAGATTATGTTTAAGTGAAGTTGGAGGCAAAGCTATGAAAAAGAAAATATTTGAAGGTTCAGGGGTAGCCATTATTACCCCCTTTAATGAAAAGGGCATTAATTATGACAAATTTGAAGAACTTCTTGAGTGGCATATTGCGGAAGGAACAGATGCGATTATTGTTTGTGGTACAACAGGTGAATCAGCTACTCTTTCAGCAGATGAACATAAGGCACTCATTAAGTTTTGTGTGGAGCAAGTCAATCATCGTATTCCTGTTATTGCAGGTACTGGAAGTAATGATACAAGACATGCTATTCATACAAGCCAATATGCTGAGTCTGTTGGTGTAGATGGACTTTTATCTGTAGTCCCTTACTATAATAAAACGACTCAAAAAGGACTTTATGCGCATTTTGAGGCAATTGCCAACAGTGTAAAAACCCCTATGATTCTTTATAATGTTCCTAGTCGTACTGGTTTAGATATGTCTCCTAGTATTGTCAAAGAACTTTCTCAAATTGATCATATTGTAGGCATTAAAGAATGTAACTTTAATCATGTTGGTGAACATCGTAATCTTTGCGGTTCTGATTTTGCCATTTATTCTGGTGAAGATGCCAATGTTCTTCCACTTCTTGCTATGGGTGGTCAAGGTGTCATTTCTGTTATGGCAAATATTATTCCCAAAGATACGCATGACATTTATGCCCACTTTATGAAAGGGGATATTGAAGGTGCCAGAAACCTTCAGCTTAAAGTACTAGATTTAGTCAAAGCACTTTTTATTGAGGCAAGTCCAATTCCTGTGAAACAAGCTATGAACTTAATGGGCATGAATGTAGGTGACTGTCGTTTACCACTTGTTTCAATGGAAACTAAAAATCAAGCCTTTTTAATGGAAACAATGAAAGCCTATGGCTTATTATAATTTAAATGATTCACATACTTAGCAGCTACAAAAAAGCAGGCCTTTTTACTTTTCAAAGGTCTGCTTTTTTGTAGCTGCTAAGTCTACCTATCCTAACAGTTCTCTTAAAGCTTCTTTTATTCTCTCTTGATCTTTTGTCAGCTTACCACTTGCCATAAAGCTCTGTAAATATTTTTCTGGCTGTTTTTTTAACATACTATAAATAATTTGAACTTTATCAATTTCTTCTTTTCTTAAACTTGAAAGCGGCTCACTACTTTTCTTTGTGTAAGTTTTTATCACTTCTTCTAGCAACTCATCTAACCCTTGACTTTCTAACGGCTCTTGGATTACCTTAGACCAAATCTTTTTTGCACCTAACCATACCCATAACTTCTCTCCACCCCTAGGACAGTGCTGTTTTAAAAGCGTTATTCTGGAAGATAAGGCAAATTCCATTGCTTCTTGTTTAGAGTGAAGACTCTTTAAGGCCTCCCAAGTTGCTTTATACCTCATAGCCTGCTCAAAATCCAACTTCAAGGCTGCCTCTTCCATTTGCCTTTTATAATGTGATATGATTTCTAGTTCTTTCCCCTCTAAAAATCGACATACTGCTTCTAATTGCTTTTTAAATGCCTCTTCATCATAAGGCTTTTTACAAGGACCTAGACATTTGCCTCTTTTATAGGTTAAACAATTTGCTTGAATCTCTTGCCACTTACAGTCTGGTAAGGTATAAAAGTCATTGATTTCCTGCACCGTATGATATAAAGAGTATCCTTTTTCATAAGGTCCAAAATAGAGACCTTCATGTGTTTGCTCTCTAACCATCCTAACCCTTGGTCTCGGTTCATTAGTATTTAAATACAAATAGCAGTATCTATGGTCCTGCTTTAGTAAACGATTATAAATAGGGCGATGCATTTTTATCAGTTTACACTCTAACAGAAGTGCATCAAGTTCTGTATCTGTATAGTGAACTTCAAAGTGATCAATATGCCTTACCATACGCTCTACTTTACTTGGCTTCTTGCTGCTGTTAAAATAAGAACTTACTCTGTTTTTTAAGGCTTTTGACTTGCCTATATAAATAATATTATCTAAAGCATCTCTCATTAAGTATACTCCTGGTAATAAAGGTAATCCTTGAGCCTCTTTTTTTAGTGTTTCCCTTGTCATGCTCATTCAGCCTCACTTTACTCCTACTCCAAAATCCCCAATTTCCTAAGTAATTTAGCTGCATTAACCCCATACAGCTTCTCTTTTTCTAATTCTGTTAAACCACTTTCAGCTAAACTCTTTTCATAACGACTAGGGGACAAAAGTGGATAGTCACTGCCAAAGAGTAATTTCTCCATAAGTCCCATTTCCTTCATTACTTTATAAATCTTAGCATCATATAAAAAGATTGCAGCTGCATTATCATAGTACACATTGGCAAACTTAGCTTTAACCTCCTTCATCAATTCATACATAAAGATACCCCCTCCAAAATGTGCTAAAATAATAGAAAGCTCTGGATGGTGTTCTACAAAGGCTTCAATATCTTTTAAGGGTGTATCGGTTTTACCTGCATAATAATGTCCGATTGGTTCATTAGTATGTATCATGACTGGTAAGTTATAGTGCTGACAACATGCTCCAAAACTTTCTGTATCTTTAAGACTCGCAATATCAAAAGGTTGTCCTGCTGGAAATAATTCTCCAATTCCCCTAAGCCCTGACTTGTAGCATCTTTCAATCTCGTAAGGTGTCTCTTTGTGGTTAGGTACTACTGACATAAAACCAATCAACCTATCGGGATAGGCTTTAACTTTTTCAATAACATAATCATTCACATACTTACAAAGTGCTATATCTGAAAAACTGAATCCAAAAATCACAGACCGATCCATTCCCGTCTGATTCATTTCTTCAATCACCTGTTCAACTGTTGCAAATTTATTATGGGGCGTACGAGATAATAAGTCAAAATAAGGTTCTTTTTCCCCTATTTTTTCAAAATCTCTTATGATATCTTCTGGTGTCACATGGACATGCATATCAATCTTCATTTCTCTTCCTTTTCATTTTTTATTGTTTATTCTAGCATACTTCTACTCTTTTAGAAAATAGAAAAAAACCAAATACTTTTTGGTACTTGGTTCTTTTTTTAACTTCTATTATCAATACTTATAAATGACAAGCCACATAATGCCCTTCTGAAACTTGTTTTAATTGTGGCTCTTCTTTAAAGCACTTTTCTGTGGCATAATTACATCTTGGTGCAAATCTACATCCTGGCTTTGGATTGATTGGTGAAGTGATTTCTCCTTTTAACAGGATTCTTTCTTTCTTCTTCTCCAAACTTGGTATAGGTATAGCTGATAAAAGTGCCTGAGTATAAGGATGTGTTGGATTTTCAAACAACTTTTCTACAGGTGCTTTCTCTACTACTTTTCCTAAGTACATAACCAAAATATCATCTGCAAAATAGTTGACAACAGATAAGTCATGGGTAATAAAGATATAGGTTAGCCCTAGATCCTTTTGAAGCTGTTTTAATAAGTTCAGAATTTGTGCTTGAATGGATACATCTAACGCAGATACAGGTTCATCACATACGATAAACTTTGGATTTAGTGCAAGCGCTCTGGCAATCCCAATTCTTTGTCTTCTCCCACCATCCAACTCGTGAGGATATGTATTAATTAGCCTTTCTGCAAGTCCTACTGTTTCCATTAATTCTAGAACTTTTTTTTCACGCTCTTTTTTATTTTTGATGATACCGTGAAGTCTTAAGGGTTCTCCTATAATTTCACTGACTGTTTTTCTAGGATTTAATGAAGCAAATGGATCTTGAAAAACCATCTGCATATCTGTTCTAAGCTGACGCATCTCTTTGTTAGAACAAGTCACTATATTTTTTCCTTCAAACAAAATCTCTCCACTTGTTGGCTCGTTTAACCTTAGAATGGTTCTTCCTGTTGTAGATTTCCCACACCCTGATTCCCCTACAACGCCAAGAGTTCTCCCTTTTTCAATACTAAAACTAATATCATCTACTGCATGAAGGGTTCCTTTAGGTGTTTGAAAATACTTTTTTAGGTTTTTAACTTCTAATAATGGACTCATTTGATGTTACCTCCTGTAAGTTCTACGCCTGTTCCTTCCTCATAAGCTAGACACATTACGGTGTGCGTATCTGATAATTTTGTTATCTTTGGACATCTTGTCTTACAAATATCTTTAGCATAACTACATCTTGGATGGAAATTGCAACCAGAAGGTAGGTCCGTTGGGTCTGGCATAAGACCTTGAATTGGCTTTAGCATTTCTGCTCTTTTTTCAATATTAGGCAGAGAGTTAAAAAGTCCTTCTGTATAAGGATGCTTTGTATGATTAAAGATATCCTCTAAGTTACCATACTCTACAATCTGTCCAGCATACATAATAGCAA
>JARKVN010000061.1 GCA_029851645.1 Cellulosilyticum sp.
TAAAGACGGATGCAAATCTGTCTTTTTGTGCTACCCAAAAATAAAAAAAGAAGTTAAAGAAATAAATCTTCAACTTCTTTTTGAAAGAGTCCATGCTTGAAACAATGCTAACTTAATGACATTGCCATTGGTATATGGAGTCTCTTTTTCTATGTTTTATGAGATATATTGAAAGATATCTTATCAAATGAAAAAAAGCGAAAGACAGCTATATAACAGATTATTTAGAACAGAATGGACACGGTATTAAAGGAAGCATTGAGAACAGATAAAGACATATTGAGGAGAGTTAAAATGAATTTGAATGACTTTAAATGGATAAGGAAGCCAAAAGAATACAAAATTGAGAATAACAGAATTGAAATCACAACGGAACCTTATACTGATTTATGGCAGAGAACTTACTACCATTTTCAAAACGATAATGCACCAGTGCTACAAATGGAAACTGAAGAAAAATACTTTAGTTTTATTGTAAAGACAGAGTTTAATGAAAGTCACCACCGCTTTGATCAATGTGGAATTGTTATGTATTTAGATAGTGAAAATTGGTTAAAGGGTTCTATCGAATATGAAAATAGTGAATATCAACATTTAGGGAGTGTTGTTACAAATCAAGGCTATTCAGATTGGGCAACAACAGTCATAGATGCTTCAGTAAAATCTATGTGGTATCGTTTTAGTAGGCGAGAAGATGATTATTGCATTGAGTGTTCAGTCGATGGAATAACATATAATCAAATGCGAATTTGTCATATGCACAAAGGAAAAGGTAAAATTCAATTTGGCATTTATGCTTGCTCCCCAGAAGAATCTTCGTTTAAAGCTGTATTTTCAAATATGAAGTTAACAAAATGCCAGTGGAAAGCACATGATGGGCAGCAGCCAGACGGAAATTATTAAATTCCAGTTTGATAAATACTTGTTTCTACAACAAAAAAGCTTGAGTTCCAAAGTGGAATTCAAGCTTTTTTATTCGTGATTTATTGAAAATATTATGAATATGACTTGACATTCTACTAGATGAAAGCTTTATAGTAGAAGCGAGAGGAGGGAAAATCATGAATAACAAGATTAATATCAACCAAGTTGAACAAGTTACAGGAGTATCTAAACGCAATATACGATTTTATGAAAAGGAGGGGTTAGTAGTTCCAGAGCGAAATGATACAAATGGATACCGAGTATATGGGGAAGAGGATATTTGGAGAATTAAAGTCATAAAAATGCTTCGGATGTTGGATATGCCATTAAATGATATTCGTGAAGTTTTGGAAAAGGAACAGACATTAGACCAGGCAATTTCTAATCAAAAAGACCGTTTAGAAGAAAAAACACAGGAGCTAAGTGCTGCTATTGGGTTTTGCAAGCAACTAAAAAACAAGGAAATACATGATTTGGATGTAGATCAGTATTTAGATCAAATGGAACATGCTAGTAATGAGGGATTCTTTACAGGTTGGATTAATGACTATAAGAGGATTAAAGAGGCAAATAAGGATAGAGATTTTACATTTATGCCAAATGGCTCTGTACGAAATGCTAAAGAATTTACGAATGCTTTATTTGAGTTTGCTGAAAATGAAAAGATAGATTTAGTCATTACCAAAGAGTCTATGTATCCTGAATTTACAATGAATGGTAAAGAATATACTGCTGAACGATATTATACTCCTGTACGTGGTATACCAGTAGCCTATATACATTGTTATGTGAAAAATCGAGAAGTACAATCAGAAAATGTACCTATGGTTAGAAGAGACATTGTATGGTTTTTGCATAAGTGGTGGTTGATTCCTGTAGTGGTGGTATTAGATGGTTTATTTATTTGGAGATTTTTGTTTCCCATAACAACATTAGAGGAGTGGGTTTTAGTACTAGCAGCCTTTGTGATGCAAGGTGTAGGGTTATTTAGATATTATTTATTTCATTATAATGAAAAGAATAACTAAGATCACTAGTGTAATATTTAATATAAATAAAACCGCTCAAAAAATAGGAAGATTAAGAGGAGTAGTAATTTGTGGGTAAAAAGAGGTTGAATCAAATAATAGTTATTACAGTACTTATTTTCTTGAGTATAATTGTCATTTTGATTGATACTAGCATGATTCCAATAGGTAGTAAAGGAATTCATTCCGGACAAATTTTTTTATATGGTGAAGAACATGGAGTGGAAAGTATACTAGAAAAGGAATTACAACTGTGGAAAGAATATTATCATGAAGAGGGGATGAGGCACTTATTCGTAGAACTTCCCTACTATACCGCAGAATTTTTGAATCTATGGATGCAGTCAGAAAGTGATGAGATTTTAAATGAGTTGTATCAGGACTGGAATGGAGCTGCCATACATTCTGAAGAAGTCAAAAAGTTTTATCAAGAAATTAAAGCAAGCTGTCCTGAAACAGTTTTTCATGGAACAGATGTTGGACATCAGTATAATACAACTGGAAAACGTTACTTGGAATATCTTAAGGCTAATGGAGAGGAAAAGTCAGAAAGATATAGATTAGCGCAAGAAGCCATTGAACAAGGAAAATACTATTATGTGAACGCAGATAGCATATACAGGGAAAATATTATGACTGAAAATTTTAGAAGAGAATTTGATAAGCTAAATGGTGAGGATGTTATGGGCATATATGGCTTAGCACATACCAATTTAGAAGCAATGGACTATTTAACACACACAGTTCCTTGTATGGCAAATCAACTTAAAGAACATTATGGAGCATTAATACATTCGGAGGACTTAACTTTAATAGCTCGTGATATTGAGCCAATAAAGGTTGAAAAAATGCAAATTGGAGATAAAGTGTATGAAGCATCATACTTTGGAAAAGTAGATTTATCAGCATTTTCAATAGAATACAAATACAGAGAGTTTTGGCGGTTAGAAAATGCCTATGATGATTTTAAAAATCAAGCCACAACTGGTAATGTACTTCCTTATAATAATTATCCTATGATAGTAGAAGAAGGGCAAGTTTTTGTGATTGATTATACAAAGGCTGATGATTCCGTTTTCAGGCAATATTATCGTTCGGATGGGAATACTTGGGAGGGATTTCCTACTACAGAAGAATTTGAGATGAAGTGATATCTAAATTGACAAGCTCAAATGAGAGTGTTATATTATAGAAAGCAAAATAAACAGGGGAGCTTGTGTTAGCAGGCTGAGAGGAAGTAATCAACTTCGACCCTTTAACCTGATGCGGATAATGCCGCCGTAGGAAGTCATAGTTGATTTTTTTCGGAGATACTATTTTTCAGGTATCTCCGTTTTTTTACGTGAAGGCATAAGTCAAGCGGGAATGCTAAATCTTAGAGAAGAAAGGATGTGGTTAACAAAAAAGAGATAGTTCAGATAGATATAAGAGGAACATCACTCTTATTACTTTTGAAAGGATTGTTAGTAATGAATCATAAAGTAAAAAAGTTATGTATTGCAAGTACCTTATGTGCGATTGCAGTTATAGGAAGTATGTTTGGGGCATTGCTTTGTGGAGTTGCATATTGGAAGACAAATCATATTCCATTTACATTAATTGCTGAAGTTTTTGGAACTGCCATATTAGGAGGACTCTGTGCTTATCCAGTAGCAATTTTATTGATGGGGATAAATGGTGCAGATGTTGCTTTTTACACTTATGTTGTCCCTTTTCTTATTTCCACTGTAGGAGGAGCAATCTTATCAGCGGTTCTCATTGGGTATTTGAAAAAAGTAGGCTTGTTGGATAAATTTATGGAAATATAAGGAGAAAAATGATGTTAAAAGAAATGCTTGAAAATGTAAGAAAAACACGTCCGTTAGTACATAATATTACAAACTATGTAACTGTAAATGATTGTGCTAACGTACTTCTGGCTTGTGGTGGTTCACCTATCATGGCTGATGATGAGGATGAGGTGGAAGAGATTACAATGCTTTGTGGTGGACTTAATATTAATATTGGAACCCTCAATCAAAGAACCATACCTGCAATGTATAAGGCGGGTATAAAAGCAAATGAACTAGGTCATCCCATTGTACTAGACCCTGTTGGTGTGGGGGCATCTGCTCTTAGAACTCAAACGGCAATAGGATTAATGGAGAAGATAAAATTTACAGTGATTCGTGGGAATATTTCTGAAATCAAGACACTTGCTCTTGGTGAAGGGACGACAAGAGGAGTTGATGCAGATATTGCTGATAGAGTGACAAGAGAAAATCTTTTACAGGTAGTATCTTTTGCAAAAGATTTTGCAAAGCGAACAGGTAGCGTGATTGCTATCACAGGAGAAATAGATATTGTAGCAAATGATAAGAAAGCATACTGCATTTTTAATGGGCATCCAATGATGAGCCATATTACAGGAACAGGGTGTCAGCTTTCAGCTCTTATAGCAGCATATGTAGCAGCAAATAAGGAAACACCTTTAGAAGCAGTTGTTGCAGCAGTTTGTTTAATGGGGGTTTGTGGTGAGAAAGCATATCAAAGATTGACCAAAGAAGATGGCAACGCAACTTATCGCAACTATATTATGGATGCAATATATTGTTTAAGTGGTGAGGAGTTAGAAAAGAATGCAAGATATGAAATCTATTAAAAAAGCAATGCTTCTTTATGCTGTAACAGATCGTGCATGGACTGGAAAGCAGACACTAATGGAACAGGTGGAAGATGCTTTGAAGGGAGGCGTGACTTGTGTTCAGCTTCGTGAAAAAGAGTTGGATGAAGACAAATTCTTAGAAGAAGCAAAAGAGATGAAACAATTATGTGCGAAGTATGGTGTTCCCCTTATTATAAATGATAATGTAACAATTGCGATAAAGTGTAAAGCGGATGGTATCCATGTGGGACAAAGTGATATGGAAGCTAGAAATGTCAGGAAACTAGTAGGGGAGCAGATGATGATTGGTGTTTCAGTAAAGAGTGCTAAGCAAGCTCTTGCAGCTGAAAATGCAGGAGCAGATTATCTTGGCGTTGGAGCAATCTTTCATACAACAACGAAACTGGATGCAAGCGAAGTATCTTTTCAAACTCTAAAGGAAATCTGTGAAGCAGTTACAATACCAGTTGTTGCAATTGGGGGAATTAGTAAACATAATATGATGGAACTAACTGGAACGCGTGTTTGTGGTGTGGCCCTTGTATCGGCTATTTTTGCTTCAGAAGATATTGAAAAAGAGTGTAAAGAATTACGTTTGTTATCAGAAAAGGTGGTACATTACTGATTCAAAGATACGCTTTCTAGGAACACATGAAATGAGTATTTATACTATTCTGAATACATATCTTATTGAACAAGTATTAATATGTTTAAAAGTTTTAACATGTTAAATAGTAATAGCTTGGAAGTATTACTCTATGTCGCTTAATAAAAACAATAAAAAGAAAGAAGGAAATCAATTTATGAAAGCAGCATTATCAATTGCTGGAAGTGATGCCAGTGGAGGTGCTGGTATTCAAGCAGATTTAAAAACAATGACAATGAATGGTGTTTATGCTATGAGTGCCATTACGGCATTAACTGCACAGAACACCATGGGTGTATCAGGGATTATGGAGGTGACACCAAAATTCTTACAACAGCAGATGGATGCGGTGTTTGAGGATATTCGTCCTGATGCAGTGAAGATAGGGATGGTTTCATCTACTGCACTGATTGAAACCATTGCAGCTAGATTGCAAGTTTACAAAGCAGAGAACGTAGTAGTTGACCCCGTTATGGTTGCAACGAGTGGTTCAAGGTTGATAGAAGAAAAAGCAGTAAGAGCCTTAGAAGAAAAGCTATTTCCAATGGCAACACTTATAACCCCGAATATTCCAGAAGCAGAAATATTGTCAGGAATATTAATTCAGAATGAAAAAGATATGGTTGAAGCAGCGAAAATACTTAGTAATAACTATGGCTGTGCGGTGTTGCTAAAGGGTGGGCATCGCATTAATGATGCAAATGATATGTTGTATAAAAATGGAGTAGCAGATTGGTTTATAGGAAAACGAATCAATAACCCTAATACCCATGGAACAGGTTGTACACTTTCTAGTGCCATTGCTTCTAACTTGGCAAAAGGTTATAATCTAAAAACTTCAATTCAAAGGGCCAAAGATTATATATCAGGAGCACTAGCGGCTATGCTTAATTTGGGAAGTGGTAGTGGTCCTATGAATCATGCATTTAATTTAAGTGGTGAATATGCAAAGGAGGTAGAGTCATGCCTATAATAGAAAGCCTTTTATCTACTACCAAAGAGATTTGGGAAGCATACAATAAACATCCATTTGTTCTTGGAATTCAGGATGGATCATTGGATAGAGAAAAATTTAAACATTATATCATTCAGGACTACCTTTATTTAGAGGAGTATATAAAAGTTTTTGCAATTGGAATTGCAAAAGCTGAAAGTCTTGAAATGAAAAAGTTGTTTTCAAGATATGTAAATATACTAATAGAAGGAGAAATGGATATTCACAGAGGTTATATGGGGAAGTTTGAAATTTCACAACAAGAAATCCATAGCACTTCCCGTTCGCTTGATAATCTGTCCTACACCTCCTATATGATTCGTGTAGCCTATGAGGGAGGAGAGGCAGAAATTCTTGCAGCCATTTTATCATGTGCATATAGCTATGAAGTCATAGCCCAAAATATTCTAAAAAACAATCCAGATGCCATCTATCATCCATTTTATGGTGACTGGATTAGAGGGTATACAGATGCACAATATAGCAAAGAAAATAAACATCTAATCCATACGCTTGATAAGCTGACACAGCATTATACAACTCAGCAAATTCAGCATCTTATAGAGATATTTACCATCTGCTCTCAATATGAACTTGCATTTTGGGATTTAGCATGGCATATGAAAAGATAAAGAAGTCAAGTATTAGTTATACAAAAGTAGCCCTATCCCTCAATGATGGGATAGGACTATGTTAAGAAAAAATAACGATTTTGATATTCTACTCTAATATCCCTATATCATTAAAAGGATATATCTTTAAAGCGCCTATTGCAGTTATATCCTCTTTGGGTATAGCTCCTAAAAATCTACTATCTTTACTATGCTGACGATTATCACCAAGCACAAAATAATGCTCATCTGGTACAGTGTATGGGAAAGTGATACCCTCTACAAAACTTGCTGTTATACCCATAGTATATTCTTCTTCTAAAGGTACACCATCAATATATACTATACCATTTTCTATATCAACTACCTCATTTGGAAGAGCAATAACTCGCTTAATCCAATATTCATTAAGTGGTAATTTCTTTTCTTTAAGAAACACGACAATATCGCCTCTGTTTGGCGTTTTATAATTTATTCATATTCCAAGAAATAATATAGTTTGTATTATCTGGAACATCTATTTTTAAATCTGACTGCTTTTCAAAATTTCCAGTTAATCCATTTTCTAGTGCTGTCTGATGGAAGTGACTTAAAGCAATTCCAAGATCAACCTTTTTAATCATAACTTCCTCTTTGCCTGCATTATTTTTGTGCGTTTCAAAAAAATGATAAGAGCCTTGTTTTTTCACTACTCTCCATGGTTGTGCGTTAGTAGCAGAAGGAGCCAAGCGGAGCATTTCCAAAGGTTTAAAATACTCATTTGATTTCTCTTCTGAAAGTGGATTTTCAAAAGAATCTAAAAAGAAAATTTCCTTCCATGGTTTCCGTTTATCTGACTTCATTGTTTTCCTCATTAGGCTTTCGGTAACACTCTTTTTACTTGCTGCATATCCAATTGGAGAAATCGCTGGAAACAATTCGTCTTTTTTTATATTCATGGCAGTTTCAAATTGATTTCTACTAAATGTTGCGGCTAACCAAACAGTTGCAAGCCCCATATTTGTAGCATATAAAATCAAATTCTCAAATTGATATCCCGCTGCAATAAGCCCATATTCACTCTTTTTAACAGAAACACCTAAGAATGTCTTTGCTCCTCTAATTACTCCATATGTGCCTAATTTTGCTCCATTAGGCACGAGGTCTTTTTCAATAAGATGAATTTGAACATTTTCTCCAAAGGGGTTTGTCAACTTACTTATCTCATTCAACAATTTTTCTTTATCATTTTCTGAAAGTCTTTTAGAATCATAAGATCTTATGCTTACTCTCTTTTTAATAGTTTCTTCTATAGGAATACTAAGTTTCATTCTTTCTACCTCTCTTTATTATATTTAATAAAAAATGCAGATCATCAATACTTGTACTGTCTTAAATTAAACTTGATCTTGGAATTTAAAATTTAATAACAACTTTCCCTTTTGTATGACCTTGCGCTACAAGATTTAGTGCTTTATTAATGTCTTCAATGTGGAATTCTGTCAAATCCACTGCAGGTACAATGTTTTTATCTTTAATGATTTTAGAGATTTCTTTTAACTGTGCCCCATCACTACGAACAAAAATGAAATGATATTGAATTCCTTTTTTCTTTGCCTTTTTATCATATTTAGCTCCAGCAATAGCAAAGAGCTTTTGTTTCCAAGCTGGAAATCCATGCTCTTCTGCAAAACGCTTGTTAGGACCAGTTCGCAAAGAAAGAAGTTTACCGCCTGGTTTAATAATTGAAAGTTCATGCTCAAATTCGTCTGATCCTAGGGTATCAATTACATAATCTATGTTACTAAGCACTTCCCAATAGTTTTCAGTTGTATAATCAATGTATTGGTCTGCCCCTATTTCAATTGACTTCTCACGCGCTTGTGGATTTCCACTGACAATTACCTTAAGTCCCATTGCCTTAGCAATAGGAATAGCCATTTGGCCAAATGATCCAGAGCCACCAGAGATAAATACAGTTTCACCAACCTTGGCTTCCAATTCTTCATGTAACCCCTGATAAGCAGTTAATCCTGTTAATGGTGCAGCAGCACCAGTTACAAAATCAAGATTAGTTGGTAAATACCCAATAGCATCTGAATCAATTGCTACATATTCAGCGAATGCTCCAATTTTTGTTAAGGGCAGACGTGAATATATGGCATCTCCTACCTTAAATCCTTGGACTTTTTTACCGATTTTTTCAATTACACCTGTCAGTTCATTGCCAAGTGTCAATGGGAACTCATAGTCCTGAATTAGTTTTACGCTACCAGTTATGATAAGTATTTCTAACGGATTGACCGCTGCAGCTTTAACCTTGACTAAAACTTCATTATCACCAATTTCTGGAATTGGAATATTGTTAATTTCTACTGCTATTTTTTTTGAATATTTTTTAATCTGTGCTGCTTTCATAATATATACCTCCATATATTTTAGAAATTTCTAGTGCTAGTTTTATAAAAAACTATAAATTCATATTTATCAAACCTAACCTTCTTATTATGGTACTTAATAACTCAATAAAAAATATGATGTTGCATACCTTTATGACTATGCTTTTCATTTTTAGAATGAACGTTCTAGTTTGGGCAAAAAAATTATTTACCTAATAAATTAAGAAAAAAATCAGCTATGTTACGCATTTTTTCTTTGTTTGATGAAGTTTTTACAAGTACACGCAATCCTAAAAGTGCATTATGTAAAATTTGCCCTAAAATTTCGTCATCATATTTACAGGAGAACTCGCCATCTTTCTGACCCTTCTTTATAATCTCAGCAATAAATTTTTCTGCTTGACTGAATGCTTCTTCTGTCTTTTTCAATACCTCTTGATCCCGTGGTCCCATTTCAGTTGCTGCATTTACAAAAAGACATCCACAATGCTTATTCTCATTTCCCTCAATAATATAATTGAAGATATATTGTATAGCCTGATATGCTGTTTCTGCTCTGTGTATTTCAGACTTTAGTTTTTCTGTACTGTATTCACCATAAAAATCAATTACTTTTAAATATAGCGAATGCTTATCACCAAAGGTATCATATAAGCTTTTTCGATGAATTCCCATATGCTCCACAAGATCACTCATAGATGTTTTTTCATATCCCTGTTGCCAAAATACTTCCATGGCCCTTTGTAAAACTATATTTTCTTCAAACTCTTTATTTCGTCCCATTGAATCACCTCTCTATAGTATAATACAATAACATTTCTAGAACGAACGGTCAAGAATTGGATTTCTAATAATGATATGTTTCATCAACTGTGATAATCTCTTCATATATGTTTCAATTTTCATTACCTAAAGATTAATTATAAGGATGGGAATAAATAGGAGATGATAGTGGAATACCCATGCAATGGTTAGGATATAAAAAATTCTAGGAAATGATATGGACAGAAATATAATAAATGGTAATATTATATTAGCAAACTAGGTTCAGAAAGTCATTTTATACTTAGGGAGGATAGATTATGGCAATGAAGGATAAGATGCATACAGGTGAGCTATATTTGCCTGGGGATGAAGAAATTGTGAGAGAGCAGATGGAATGTTTGGAACGCTTATATGAATTTAATCAGACAAGACCTTCTGAAATGGAAAAGCGTAATCAATTGCTTAAAGAAATGTTTGCAGAGATTGGGGAAGGGTGTTATATTGAACCACCATTTCATTCTAACTTTGGAGGACGTCATGTGCATTTTGGAAAAAATGTGTATGCTAACTTTAGTTTAACAGCAGTAGATGATACACATATTTATGTAGGGGATTATACTATGTTGGGACCTAATGTGACCCTTGCAACAGCAGGTCATCCCATTTTGCCAGAGCTTCGTGAAGAGGGGTATCAGTTTAATATGCCTATACATATTGGGAGGAATTGTTGGCTTGGAGCAGGTGTATGTGTCATGCCTGGAGTAACCATTGGAGATAATGTAGTCATTGGTGCAGGCAGTGTTGTTACAAAAGATATTTCCTCCAATGTAGTTGCATTTGGAACACCATGTCAGGTTGTAAGAGCAATAAGTGAACAGGATAGGAAATACTACTTCAAAGATAGAAGCATTAATTGGGAAGAAATTAATAATTAAACAATGAAAAAAAGAGAGTTTTGTGGAAGAACAAGTAGCTTTTAGTATAAAAACTTTTTATCTCAATTATGAAATTAAGTCATGAGTAAAATTTAAAAATATGAATTACAATCCTGTTATTAAAAAATCGATAAGGTGATTAAAAAGGTTGATAAGAGTCCGACTGAGGACTATTATCAACCTTTTTTGATGCTAACTCATAAAATAGGAGGATAGGGTATCTTGAGTTATTTAATAAAAATGCAAGAAATTGATAGGATTCATTCATGCTGAAAAGAATAGCTGCATATAGATTAAATAATAGTGTATAAAATAGGACAAATGAAGAAGTAAATGATGTTGAAAAATAATTAAAATTAAAAAATATTGAAATATACATAAAAAGGTGTTATCTTATATGAAAGATTATATTTTGTTAAAAATTAAAATCTATTAAAGGAGGGTGTATTATGAAGTTCAGAAAGTTCTCAGGTATGGCACTAGCAACACTAATGGTAGCAACTAGTTTAGTAGGCTGTGGGGGTTCAGAAAATCCTTCAACAGATACAAAGGGCACATCAAATAACACTTCAAATAGCACAGAGGAAGCAGGTACTAAAGTAGGCCCTAATGGCGAGCAGTTAGCAGAGGAACAAATCGCTTATGGTATGCTTTATAATGTTATTACTTTTGATACCGCACAAGTAGGAGATAGTGAATCAGGAAGCTTCTTTGCTGCTGTAGGAGAAGGACTATTTAGAGAGAACCAAGGAGAGCTTGAGAATGCAGGTTGCGAAAGCTATGAGGTTTCTGAGGATGGTCTAACTTACACTTTCCATTTAAGAAAAAATAAATGGTCTGATGGCCAAGAAGTTGTAGCAAGTCAATATGTAGATGCAGTAAAAAGAACTTTAACACCAGAACTTGGATGTTCTTATGCATTTTTTACTTTCCCAATTAAAAATGCAGAGGCTTATTATAAAGGAGAAGTAGCTTTTGAAGAAGTAGGTGTTAAAGCAATTGATGACTATACTTTAGAGTATACTTTAGAAAAACCAGAAGCTTACTTTATTGAGAAATTATCTTATACGGTATTCTATCCTATTCGTACAGATGTTATTGAACAATATGGTGATACATATGGTACGGATGCAACACAAGTACTATCTTGTGGACCTTTTATGGTAGAGGAGTGGACACAAAATCAAGATGCTGTATTAGTTAAAAATCCTAATTATTGGGATGCCGAAAATGTATTTATTGAAGAAATTCAGCTTCAACAAGTTAATGAAACCGCAACACAATATCAATTGTTTGAGGCAGGTCAACTAGATTACGTAGGTGGTATTGGTGACTACATTGAGAAATGGGATGAAAAAGCTAATAATGGAGAATGTCAATTATATACTCGTGCGGATGTTACTTCTCAGTATATAGCATTTAATACACAAGAAAATAACCCAAGTGGTATCATGCAAAATGCTAAAGTGAGAAAGGCCATTGCTTATTCATTAGATAGTCAGACTTTTATTGACTCTGTATATAGTGGTAGATTTATAGCGGCTAACGGAATCGTACCTAGTAGCATTACAGTAGATGGCAAGTCATATAGAGAAGCAGTAGAAGAACCTATGGCAGCAGAATATAAAGAGTACGCAAATAATCCAGAAAAACTACAAGCTTTACTTCATGAGGGGCTAAAAGAACTTGGCAAAGATACAAATGATTTAAGTAAGATTACAGTTCAATTTTTAGGTTATGGTGAAACAACTATTGAGAAAGACGTGGAACAGTTCGTTGTACAACGTATTCAAGATAACTTAGGAATTAAAGTAGACCTTAACATTGTAGGAGATTTTGGTTTAGCACAAGCTGCACAGGTTGCAGGTGAATTTGATTTATGTTTATTAGGATGGGGTGCTGACTATAATGATCCAATGACCTTTATTGATATTTTTAGAACGAATGGCGGAAGCAATTATGGTAAATATTCTAATGAAAGATATGATGCTATCCTTGCTGAGCTAGAAAATGAACAAGATCCAGCTAAACGTATTGAATTATATGGTGAAGCAGAAAATATACTACTTTTAGAAGATGCCGCAATTAAACCACTTCTTTATCGTGATGTTCATGCTTATGTAAATAATCGTCTTCAAAACTTCCAATATCCTATGTTTGGACCAAAATATGAATTTAGATATGCATATGTTATAGAGGAGTAAAGTGCACTTAGAGAAGATGAAAGAGTAATAGGAAATAAAAACACATCAGCTAGAGGCTGGTGTGTTTTTATAGATAAAGGAGAATCTATATGGGTAAATATTTGATTAGACGAGTTGGTGAAATGATTATAACACTATATCTTATTATAACAGCTACCTTTTTCTTGTTGGCAGCCATACCAGGAAATGCTTTAACGGCTAAGATTGTTAAGTTACCTGCTACCGTTCAGGAAACAATTATGGAAAAGTATGGTTATAATAAACCTGTTATGGAACGCTACTTAGTGACCATGAAGAATATGGTATTAGAAGGTGATTTTGGGACTTCTATTGTAAGACCAGGAGATACTTTTAGTAAGAATTTAAAAGACCGTTTACCTGTTACAATTAGGCTGAGTGTACAACAGATACTAGTAGGCGTAACAGTAGGAATTTTATTAGGAATTATTGCAGCCATGAAAAGAGGTACAGTCTGGGATCATACCATACTATTAATGTCTATGCTATTAGTTTCTGTGCCATCACTTGTTATTTCACTTTTACTTCAAAAATATGGAGCCAATGGGGACTTATTAAAGTTACCTATTATAGGATGGCCTAAGGGTAAAGATTTATGGTTTGGTGGATGGAAATATACAGTTTTACCAACTATTGCAGGGGCTTGTAGTTTTATCGCTTACTATTCAAGGCTGACTAAGACCAGTATGTTAGAAAGTATTAACCAAGAATATACTTTAACAGCAAGAGCGAAAGGATTATCAGAAGTTCAAATTGTTAAAAATCATGTGCTTCGCAACTCATTTATTCCAATTATTACTGTTTTACCAACAACAGTAGCAGGTGTTTTAACAGGTTCTTTATTTATTGAACGTGTCTTTTCTATTCCAGGGATGGGGAGATATTATATTGAAGCCGTTCAAGGAAGAGACATTCCTATTGTTTTAGCTGGTACAACATTTTATGCGATTATTACAGTAATTACAATGCTTGTTACGGATATTTTATATGGTATAGTAGACCCACGTATCAAGATTGTTGGTGGAAAGAAATAAGGAAGGAGTAAAGCTATGGGTAGTTTACAGTATAAAAAATTTGAATTAGTAGACCAGTCAACGCTGAGTGCAGATGAAGTAGTTAGACCGAATATTGGTTATTGGCAAGATGCTTGGAGAAGACTAAAGAAGAATAAGTTAGCAATGGTTGCATTGTGTGTGTTAATTATTTTAGTGATTATGTCTATTATTGGACCACACTTAAGCGGGCAAAATTATACGGCTTTAACTCCTGAGATTAAAAATCAGCCACCAAGTAGTACTTACTGGTTGGGAACGGATTATGTTGGAAGAGATTTATTTTCACGCTTATGGGCTGGACTTAGAGTTTCTATTATGGTTGCTGTTGTTGCAGCTACAATCAAGTTAATATTTGGATGTATCTATGGTGCAGTAATGGCTTATTTTGGAGGGACTGTAGATGAGGTGATGATGCGTATTGTAGAAGTATTAAATAGTATTCCCTATTTAATCGTTACGCTCATTATCTTAGTGGTATTAGGAAATGGTTATTTGCCACTATTTTTTGCTTTATGTGTGACCAACTGGACAAGTACAGCCCGTATGGTAAGAGGACAGATTTTAAAGCTTAGACAAAGTGAATATGTTATGGCATCACAAGCACTAGGTGCATCGCCACAAAGAGTCATTATTAAGCATCTTATTCCTAATACAATAAGTTTATTAATTCTCGATATGGCAACCTCTATTCCAAGTCTTATTTTTGATGAAACGGTTCTTTCATTTTTAGGAATTGGTCTTCAGCCTCCAAATTTTAGCTTAGGAACATTACTTTCTGCGGGACAAGAGGCAATGGCATTCTATCCTACGCATTTATTATATCCTAGTTTATTATTATGTTTATTAGTACTATCATTTAATATTTTAGGGGACGGTTTAAGAGATGCTCTTGACCCTCAACTTAGAGACTAGGAGGAAGAAGGATGAGTAAAGAGGCTTTATTAAAAGTAGAGAATTTACAAGTTTCCTATCATACATATGCAGGAGAAGTGCAATCAGTAAGAGGGGTTTCATTTGAGGTAGAAGCAGGAGAAGTGCTAGCTATCATTGGGGAGTCAGGATGTGGTAAAAGTGTTACAGCAAGAGCTGTGATGTCTCTTATTAAAGCACCACAGGGTGAAATTAAAGAGGGTAGCAAAGTATTATACAATGGAAAGAATATATTGGAGCTGAGTAAGAAAGAACAAAGAGCCTTTAGGGGCGGCGAGTGTTCTATGATTTTCCAAGATGCACTAGTTTCTTTAAATCCAACTATGAAAATTGGAAAACAAATAGTAGAAAACTTAGTTCAACATCGCAATATGAGCAAGAAAGAAGCAAGGCAAGAAGCCATTAAGCTATTAGAAGCAGTTGGCATTCCTAATGCAGAGAAGCGAGTGGATCAATATCCTTTTGAATTTTCTGGAGGGATGAGACAAAGGGCAATGATTGCCATTGCCATTGCCTGTGAACCTAAAATTCTTATTGCAGATGAACCAACTACAGCACTTGATGTAACCATTCAAGCACAAATAATGGAGCTAATAATGGAGTTAAAGGAGAGACTAAATACAGGGGTTATTTTAATTACTCATGACTTTGGAGTGGTAGCAGGTACAGCAGATAAAATAGCAGTTATGTATGCTGGAGAAATTGTAGAGAAAGGAACAAGAGAAGAAATTTTCTACAATCCTAAACACCCCTATACACTTGCTTTACTTGGAAGTGTGCCCAAATTAGAATGGAAAAGTAAACAATTACTTCAAACCATTAAAGGAACACCTCCAGATTTGATTGCACCACCTAAAGGATGTGCCTTTGCAAGACGTTGTCCATATTGTATGAAGGTTTGTTTAGAAGAACAACCAGAAACCTCTCTATTTGAAAAAGAGCATAGTGCAAGCTGTTGGCTCCATCATAAAGAAGTTCCTCATTCGATTAAAGAAATGTTTAATGGGGATAAAAGAGAGTTAATCCATGACTGCAAAGAGGATATGAGTGCTGGAGGTGTAGCAAATGAGCCATAATGAAAATGTGATTTTAGAAGTTAAAAATCTTAAAAAGTATTTTAAAGTGGGTAAGAAAGATATACTAAAGGCTGTAGATGATGTTTCTTTTACCATTAAAGAAGGAGAAACATTAGGATTAGTAGGTGAGTCAGGATGTGGTAAAACAACCTGTGGACGTACTGTAATTGGGATGTATAGTGCAACAGAGGGAGAAGTTCTATATAAAGGTAAAAATGTTCATCAGTTAAAGGGTAAAGAAAAGAAGGCATTTAATAAAGAGGTACAAATTATTTTTCAGGACCCCTATGCCTCTCTTGACCCAAGAATGACTGTTTCAGAAATTATAGGGGAAGGTATAGAGATTCATAACCTTGCTAAGAATAAAAAAGAAAAAGAAGAGAAAATCACCCATCTTCTAGAACTTGTAGGACTTAATAAAGAACATGCTAACCGCTTTATTCATGAGTTCTCAGGCGGGCAAAGGCAGAGAATAGGAATTGCTAGAGCATTGGCTGTAGAACCTAAATTCATTATGTGTGATGAACCGATTTCTGCATTAGATGTATCCATTCAAGCACAGATTGCGAACCTACTCATTACATTCCAAAAAGAAATGAAGTTTACCTATTTATTTATTGCGCACGATTTAGCAATGGTTAAGCATATTTCAGACCGTGTGGCAGTTATGTATCTAGGTGCCATTGTAGAACTGGCAGAATCAGAAGCCCTTTATAGTAATCCTAAACATCCTTATACAGAAGCTTTAATGTCTGCTATTCCTATCCCTGACCCTAAGATAGAAGATTCAAGAGAACGTATTATGTTAGAAGGCGATGTACCAAGCCCAATTAATACGTCAGCAGGTTGTAAATTTCAAGGCAGATGCAGTAAAGTGATAGAGAGATGTAAACAAGAGTCGCCTTGCTTACGAGAAGTTGAACCAGGGCATTTTGTGGCATGTCACCTTATAAAGTAGGTAGTAGTGCATGAAGAGAGTCAAAGCTATATGTCGGGATTTGATAAGTTGTATGAAGATGAGTTTAATAATAGGATTAGGACTTATCTTATTAAGTGGTTTAGTCAGTCTAATTGTTACAAAAGCTAATATCATACATACTTTAGAAGGTGTTAGAGGAACCTTGTTTGTAGTTGGAAGTATGGGACTTATTCTAGGGGCAGTTTTTATTCTAAAGAAGAGAACAGAAAAAGAGTATGACCATATAGAAGAATGGAGAAAGAAGTATCAAATTTTTTCTTTTAAGCAAGTTATGATTATAATAAGTGGATTACTGATTATATATGGAAGCTTGGTAGACCTTATTTTATTTTATTACAGCTAAAGAAAATAGTAACGTGGGGGAAGAGTGAGGAGTTAGGTAAAGGATGAATTTATATGACCAGTTATTAGGATTACAAGTCATAGAAGATGCTTATTTAGAATGGAGAACCTATAGAAAGCAGCTGACAGATTTCATTATTCAAGAGGCAAAAGGAAATGAAAGTATAGCCATTCTAGGTGCGGGACGTTGTAATGATATAGATTTAAAGCGAATATTAGCTTATTTTAATGAAGTAACATTAGTAGATAAAGATAAAAAGGCTATGGAAGAAGGAATTTGTAAGCAAGAGATAGTAAACTTAAATCAAATTAAAATCAGACAAATGGATTTTATTGGAATGAGTGATGCAGATTATAGAGTCTATGCAGATATTCTTATAAAAAGAAGTAAGAAAATTGGGTATGAATACAAATGTTCATGAACTGGCTAAGGTAGCACTTAAAGCGCTTGAATGGTTAGAAGAAAAAGTTGAGAAAATCAATATAGATTTAGGAAGAGCGTGCTATGAAACAACAGTAGTAGTTGGTGTACATAGTCAGTTGCTTTCTATGTTAGAATGGATTTGGCATATTATATTGCAAACGATTAAGCAAGATGAAAGTTGTGTTAGAGCTCAGATTATTAGAATGAATGAGAAGTATATTAGAAGATTTAATGATTTACTTATTGGAGCAACTAAGAAGAGGATGATTATAGGTTGTGAGAAAGAGCGAATAGGACGAAGTGGAAGTATACAAGGGGCTGTACAATCTATGGATGATTTGAACAGGCGTATGAGGTGTGGAGAGATAAGTTTACTAAATGAAACCCAGTTGGAATGGGAATTTAACAAGAAACAAGGGATAGTTTATCTAGTAGACTGTCAAAGTATAGAAGTAAAAAGATAAAATTATAATAAAAATAGGCACATAAGAAATGTGTCTATTTTTTTGCCTAAAAATATGATATAATGGAAATAATTTCAAGTAGCTATAGACATAATCTTCAAAATAAACAATTACAGTTGGGGATATTAGGTAATAATAAATAAAGTTATTCTGTTGAAATTTATGATATAATAATAAATGTATGTATCGAGGTGCTACGCATATGAGAAAAGGTAAATTAGGAGCAGTAAATAGTTATTATGAATATAGACAAAAGAAAATAAGGAGAGAACAACTTATCATTTTATTTTTAGGAATTTTGTTTATTATGCTTGTATTCTTAGTGACTGGTAGGTTTGAAGCTGATCTTAAATCACTTTTAAATATGAGAGAAAGCAAGCTAGAGAGAGCAGAGCAAGGTGTTTATCTAGAGCATACTGACATATCCTATCATCTATATGGTGCACCGGAAGTAGCAAAAGGAATTTATATTCCTGCTCGAAAAATGAATGATTATAAAAGATATATAAAATTAGCCAAAGAAACCGACGTGAATAGTTTTGTGATTGATGTAAAGGATGACACAGGATACTTAACATTTGCTACGGACAATCAGACATTAGTTGATGAAGGATGCGTCCTAGAAAAGCCACCTATTGAAGATATTGAGGAGCTGATGAATAAGCTCTATGAGGCAAATATTTATCCTATTGCGCGAATAGTGGCATTTAAAGATAATGTCGTACCAAAAGAGAATTTAGAAAGAGCTGTAAAAAGTGTTGATGGCTCCATTTATACAAATAGTGCAAAAGAAACTTGGCTAGACCCTTATAATAAGGAGAATTGGGCATACTTACTAGAGGTGAGCCGAGAAGCAGCAAGAGTAGGATTTAAAGAAATCCAATTTGATTATGTGCGTTTTCATGAATCAATGAATGAAAGTAGAGTATTATTAGATGAAAATATATCTAAGACAGAGATTATCGTAGAGTTTATACAATACATTTGTGAGAATTTACAAAAGGATGGCATTAAAGTATCGGCAGATGTATTTGGAGCAGTTGTATTAAGTGATATAGATGCGCGTATTGTAGGACAAGACTTTATAGAAATGAGTAAATACCTAGATTATATTTGTCCTATGATATATCCTTCTCATTATGCAGAAGGAACTTTCGGTATTGAATCTCCTAATGCAGAGCCTTATCAAGTGATATTAAAAACAATGAATATTGCTCAAAGTAAATTAGAAGCCATAGAAGGTGAGAAGAAGGCAATTATTAGACCATGGCTACAGGATTTTACGATGAAGAGTTTAAAACCCTACACAGAATATGGTGCAGAAGAACTAAAGGCGCAGATTAAAGGTGCTTATGATGCACAAGTGGAAGAATGGCTATTTTGGAATGCAGCAGGAAGTTATACAGAAGAAGGGTTAAAATGACGGTAAAGGGTGTGAGCGTATGATTGATCAGAATAAAATTATTCTTATGACGAAAATGGCACAATATGAAAAGAACCATATGAAAAAGGATAAGCGCATTACAGATTACTTTATAGAGGACTATGTGTATCTTAATAACTTTAAAACTAGGCTAGCAGTTATGCTCGTTACAGTATTTTTTATAGGAATAGGAACTTTTCAGATTGTAACAAGCAATATTATTTTTCCAACTAGCTTAGAGCAGTTTTTAGAAATTTATATTAATCCCTATGTTTATCCTTGGTTAATGGCAACAATTATCTATACCATAATCTCTACGCTGGTTTATAGTGCCAGATATACAAAGGCAAATAAGCGAATGAGTGAATATAAGCACTACGTAAAAGAGCTTAAACGATATGAAAAACGACAGGCAAGTACTGAGGGGGCAACAGATGAAATCTAATGAAGCATTATTAACAATAAGACAAAATTTAATTAATGCATTCAAACAATATGAAGCAATTATCATTCCAATACTTAGATTTATATTAAGTTTAAGTGCATTATATTTACTTAAAGGTGTGACAAATTATACTGGTGTATTAAGTGGTATAATGGTTTTAATTGGTTTTGCACTCATTGGAAGTTTTGCATCAGCAGATTGCATTGTGGTGTTATCCATTTTATTAACCACCCTATTTGTGGGGGCATTGAATCCTGTTTTGGCACTAATGCTTTTTGGGATACTTAGTTTAATTTATTTATTGTATGCTAAAGTATTTCCAAAAGAAAGCTTGCTCATTATTGTCATGCTCATTGCATTCTTTCTAAAAATAGAGTTACTAGTGCCGATTGTTGCAGCATTATTTGGTACATATATGTCTATTATCGCCATTATTCTTGGCGTTATGATATGGTTTACGATGCCAGCGCTTCAAAGCTTGCTACCAGCAGCAACCATTAATAAAGATGAAATTTTAGATACACTAAGTGGACTTGTGTCTGTTGAGTACAAAGGTTTTTTGG
>JARKVN010000063.1 GCA_029851645.1 Cellulosilyticum sp.
AGCAGAACGTGAATATGATTATAACAAAGCTGCTGAACTTAAGTATGGTATCTTGCCAGACTTAAAAAAACAATTAGAAGAGGCAGAAGCTAGAGCACAAGCAAGTGGTGAGCATACACTTCTTAGAGACAAAGTCAATGAAGAAGAAATAGCAAAGATTATTTCCAGATGGACACAAATTCCTGTTACAAAGCTTATGGAGGGAGAACGCCATAAACTTTTACGTCTTGAAGATATTTTACATCAACGTGTTATTGGACAAAATGAAGCAGTCAGTACAGTAACCGATGCGATTTTACGTTCTCGTGCGGGAATTAAAGACCCTAGAAGACCAATAGGTTCTTTCTTATTCTTAGGGCCTACAGGAGTTGGTAAAACAGAGCTTGCCAAAGCTTTAGCAGAAGCTTTATTTGATGATGAGCATAGCATGATTCGAATAGATATGAGCGAGTACATGGAAAAACATTCTGTAGCTAGACTGATTGGTGCACCTCCAGGATATGTAGGATATGAAGAAGGTGGGCAACTTACAGAAGCTGTTAGAAGAAAGCCTTATGCTGTTATCTTATTCGATGAGGTAGAAAAAGCACATCCAGATGTATTTAATATTTTACTACAAGTTTTAGATGATGGACGTATAACAGACTCGAAGGGGCATACAGTAGACTTTAAGAATACCATTATCATTTTAACTTCTAACTTAGGTTCTCAACTGATTTTAGAAGGTATTAATGAAGAAGGAGAAATTGATGAATCTACTGAGGAAAGTGTGAATCAACTTTTAAAAACTCACTTTAGACCTGAGTTTTTAAATCGTCTAGATGAAATTGTTCTTTATAGACCATTGCAAAAAAGAGAAATCATTCAGATTGTGTCACTTCTAGAAAAAGATTTAAATAAACGATTAGAGGATAAACAGCTTCATGTAAAATTAACAGAACGTGCCAAAGATTATGTGGCAGAGCAAGGATTCGACCCAGTCTTTGGAGCAAGACCACTTAGAAGGTTCTTACAGCGCAAAGTAGAAACTTTAATTGCAAGAACGCTCATTGCACAAGAAATTGCACCATTTTCTACTTTTGTTGTAGATTATAATCATAAAGAGTTAGTGATTCATATTGAGGCACATTAAGGTAAAGATAGGCTCAATGACTTTGACCAACCAAGGTAAAAGTCTTGAGCTTTATTAGATATATAGAGAGGAATAGGAAGAGATGGTTTTAGTAAGTAGCTGTTTATGGGGTGAAAAGTGTAAATATAATGGTGGCGATAATTTAAATGAGCAGGTGATACAGTATTGTAAAGGAAAAGAAGTGATTTGCGCTTGTCCTGAAGTATTAGGAGGACTAAGTACACCTCGTACTCCGGCAGAAATTGTAGGTGGAACAGTACAAGACGTATTAAAAGGTAAAGCACACGTCATGACGAAAGATGGGGATGATGTAACTTCAGCCTTTATAAAAGGTGCCTATCTAACGCTAGAACTTGTAAAAGAAAAAGGAATAGAACTTGCCATTTTAAAAGCAAAATCACCCTCTTGTGGAAAAGGTCAGATTTATGATGGTAGGTTTCAGAAAAATTTAATTTCAGGTAACGGAGTAACCGCAGAGCTTCTTATGCAAGAAGGGATAGAGATTTTAACAGAATTGGAAATAGATTAGCCAGAAAAGCTATATGTTTTTCTGGTTTTTTTGCTTAGTGAAAAAGTGTTATTTTCATATTAAAGTTAAAAAATGAAGGAAAATAGGTAGTAGAATAATAAGAATAAATATGCACTGGGGAGAAGAATAAAATTCAAATGAATTAATGATTGACAGATTGTCTAGAGTGAATTAATATACATAATATAGAATTTATATTTATACATAGATTTAAAGTTCTAAGTTGATTTATTTTTAGAGAGAATGAATCTACAAGATGAAATATAAAAATAGAAAAGGGGAATACCTATGGAACATTATGGTTTTTTTAGTTTAGTGCCACCACTTGTGGCAATTATTGTTGCAGTCTTAAGTAAAAATGTTATTTTATCCTTATTTACGGGGGCGTTTCTAGGGGTACTTATTTTATCAGGATTTGCACCCGTTACAGCAGTTAAATCTCTGATTGGAGATTACTTTTTTATTCAGTTAACAGATAGTTATAATGCGGGGGTATTGGTGCTATTAATGTTCATAGGGGGGTTCATTGCACTGATTGAGAAATCAGGAGGGGCACATGCTTTTGCTCAAAAGGTTACTAAGTTAATCAATACAAAAACAAAAGCTCAAATAAGTGCATGGCTAGGGGGGATATTAATCTTTTTCTCTGATTTAGGTACGCCACTTATTGTAGGACCAATTTTTGAACCGATTTTTGATAAATTGAAAATCTCTAGAGAAAAGTTAGCATGGATTATAGATTCTACAGCTTCTCCAGTTGCTGTATTAGTGCCTTTTATAGGCTGGGGTGTCTATGTGATGGGGCTTATACAAAAGGAGTTTGAAATTTTAAATATTGCACAATCGGATTTTACTGCTTTTGTAAAGGCAATACCGTATCAAATTTATCCTATCCTTTCACTTTTTATGGTACCACTTATTGCTTTTACAAAATTAGATTTTTCTGCCATGCTGAAAGCAGAAAAGCGAGTGGAACAAACCGGTAAGTTATACTGGTCCCATTCAAATCCTCAGCGTAAATCAGATAAAATCAGTGAGCTTGAAGCCAAAAATTCTAATGCGTGGATTGTAATTGCACCACTTATTGTATTGTTTGTTACTTTATTTGGGATTTTAATTCCTTTAGGTTTTCCAATAAAACCTGTTGGGGGAAATGATTTTAGAGTTGCATTAACTACAGCTTATCTTTTTGCTGCAATGGTTGCAATAGGTCTTATGGTTTACTATAAAACGAGAACTTTTAATGATTCTTTCAGCATTTATATAAATGGCATGCAAAAGATGGTGTATGTTTCCTTAACACTTATTCTTGCATGGTCGTTGGGGGCTACCATTAAGAATTTGGGTACAGCAAGCTATATCATAGAAATATTAGATGGCAACATACCAGCACTTTTCATACCAGCTATACTCTTTTTATTTGGGGCATGTGTTTCTTTTGCAACAGGAAGCTCATGGGGGACCTTTGCAATTATGATGCCACTTGCTATACCTATGGCTGTATCATTAGATGTTTCTATCTATGTGTGTATTGGTGCTGTTTTATCAGGAGGATTATTTGGAGATCATTGCTCACCTATATCAGATACAACAATCCTTTCGTCTACAGGTGCAGGATGTGACTTAGTAGACCATGTGAAAACTCAGTTACCTTATGCCCTTTTAAATGGTGGGATTACTTTAGTTTGTTACTTAATAGCAGGTATGATGGAGAGTGAAATAAGCTTAATCATCGCTCTTATCTTAATGATTATCAGTGTATTAGGGCTTAATAAGGTCTATAAAAATAAGGTAAATCATGTCTAGCTATTTTGCCTGATTTAGTAATATGATTTCTATAAAATAAAAAATACATTTAATAGCCTTTAGGAGAGTAAATCTCTTAGAGGCTATTTTTTATAGCTAGTGGGGCTACTCGATTTTACTTCTACTCGCCTGTCCTAATGCATAGATATAGGGTATAAGGGGGGCAGTGTGCCATGAAAGTAAAGAAAAAGAATCAAGAAGCATTTAGAGAACAACTTTCAAAGTTATTTGAAGTGCCACCAGAAGTGATGAGCGATTTTCCCAAAATTGCACTAACAGGCAATAAAGAAATGAGTATTGAAAATTTTAATAATCTTATAGAATATACAACTCAAAAGATTAGAATGAGTACTAAGTGTGGCATACTTACGATTGATGGTATCGAGTTAGAGGTAAGTAAGATGACAGCTGATTATATCACCATAAAAGGAACCATTATACAGGTTGGGTTTATACTTTAAAAGGAGGAAAAACTTTGTTTTTATCATTATGGCATTATTTAAAAGGGTATGTTATAGTAGAGGTAAGTGGATTTAATGTCGAAAAATTTCTAAACTTTGCTACTTATCATGGACTGATTTTATGGGATATTCAAAGAAATGCACAAAAAGTGATTTTTTCCACTTCTATTAAGGATTTTAAGGCTATGAAAATAGAGGCTAGAAAAACGAGAAGTAGACTTAAAATAATCGATAAGAAAGGATTACCTTTTATAACTTATCGGTATAAGAGACGTAGATGGTTCATGATAGGGATTGGTTTATTTGTAGTTATGTTATGGTCCCTTTCTTCTTTTGTATGGCTTATTGAAGTTGAAGGCAATGAACGAATCAATAGTTTAGATGTACTGCAAACATTAGAAACTAATGGATACGCTACAGGTAAATGGAAGGGGAGCATGAATTTACGTCAAGCAGAAACGATCTTGCTCAAACAATATCCAGATATCATATGGGTAGGGATAGACTATGAGGGAACACGTATGGTTGTAAGAGTGGCAGAAAGTATCTTACCACCAGAAATGAGCCCAATAAGTCAGTCTACTCAATCGCTAATCTCTAAGAGAGATGCACTGATTACATATATAGCAGTAGAAAAGGGAAAACCTATAGTAAAAGCAGGAGATATTGTCAAAAAAGGGGACATACTAGTAGCTGGTGAAATGCCTTTAGGAGAAGAAGATCCAAGTCTTTATTATACAGCTGCCAAGGCTACCATAAGAGGTAAGACCATTTATACAGTGCAACAGAATATCTCGCTGCAACAAGTAAAAAAAGCTTACAATAATGAAACGAGCAAGAAGTACACTTTTAAATTTTTTGATAAGAGATTGCCACTTTTTTCACAGAAAGCTTTAACGGGTGAGTTTGATCAACTATTGACGTTGCATCAGCTTAGAATAACTAAACTCTTTCCACTTCCATTTGGTATTGAGATACAAACTCAAGTGGGTTATAAGCCTACTTATATAACCCTTACTAAAGAAGAGGCAGAAGATATATTGCTTTCTAAATTATGGAAAGAAGTGGAGAGTCATTTAGATGCAAATGCCAAGGTGCTTAAGCGAGAAGCTTATTTTAAAGAATCAGAGGGAATCATAACAGGCACACTTTATGTAATAGCGGAAGAAGAAATTGGCTATCCAGTAGAAAGCAGCCAAAAGATTCAAGAAAAAGGAGAAATGCTTAATGAATAAAATAGAAAAAGAAATGGATATTCCAGCTTATGATGTATCGAGTGTATTTGGTCAGTTTGATGCCCATACACTTTTAATAGAGAAGATTTTGCAGGTACAAGTTATTTTAAGAAATGACAAATTGAAACTAACAGGTGAAGGGGCTCAGGTTCAACTGGCTTATAAAGTATTTAAAAAATTATTCAAGATGGCGGAAAAAGGAGAGCCTATTGATAGTCAGTGTGTTAAATATATTTTAGATTTAGTAGGTACTCAAAAAGAAGAAAAGCTTGGTCAAATGGATCAAAGCACAGTAACACTTACTCATCTTGGCAAGCCTATTAAATGTAAAACATTAGGTCAACAAGAATACATTGGAAAAATTAAGAAGAACACAGTTGTATTTGGGATAGGACCAGCAGGAACAGGTAAAACGTATTTAGCTATGGCGATGGCTGTAAATGCTTTTCGTAAAAACGAAGTCAGCAAAATTATTTTAACAAGACCTGCTATTGAAGCAGGAGAGAAGTTAGGCTTCTTACCAGGCGATTTACAAAGTAAAGTAGATCCTTACTTACGTCCTTTATATGATGCGTTATTTGAAATTATGGGGCCTGAAAGTTTTGAGAAGAATATGGAGAAAGGACTTATTGAAGTAGCCCCCCTTGCTTATATGAGAGGACGTACTTTAAATAATGCCTTTATTGTATTAGATGAAGCACAAAATACCACCTCACCTCAGATGAAGATGTTTTTAACGCGTATTGGGTTTAATTCTAAGGTGGTTATAACTGGAGATTTAACGCAGGTTGACTTACCTCATCATGAACTAAGTGGCTTAAAGCATGCCATGAAAGTACTAGAGGGAGTAGAAGGAATTGGATTTACTTATTTAAGTGAAAAAGATGTTGTAAGACATCCTATTGTGCAAAGAATTGTAGAGGCTTATGATGCCTTTGAGCATAAGGCATAGAAGTTAGTGTACTTAAGATAAGGGGTAATGAGGGGGTAAAAGAGTGAAAAAAAATGAATATAGCTGGATTGTACTTGCGATGATAGCCATGGTGATTACATTCCTTTGTGTGGTGTCAGGTAATTTTTTTACTCAGAAGATATCACTTCAAATTGGAGAAATAGCAAAAGAAACATTTTATGCACCTTTTCAAGTAGAAAACGAAGAGGCAACCATTAGAAAAAGATATGAGGCAGAATTGGCAGTTCAACCTGTCTATAAAAAGGACAGTACCATTCAAGAAAAAGCTATTGGAAATATTGAAACTTTATTTAAGTATATAGAAACTATTCAAACAACAGAAGTTGCTGAACAACTAGATAAAAGTAAAGTTGAAGTTTTAAGTGGACGTTCACCTATTGGACTTTATAATGAGCAGTATGAATTACTACTTAGTGCATCCTCTGAAGTTCTAAATCGTATGAAAGCATTGTGTATTGATACAGCTAGTAGTTTTTTTCAAGAGGGAATTACTCAAGAGGAGAGTAATAAAAGTTTAGAGGTTCGTCAATCATTAGAAAATGCGAAACTTTCTTCGCCTATGAAAAAAATAGCAGAAGATATTATTAATACTGTTCTTGAGCCAAATGTAGTGATAGATGAAGTGGCAACCAATGAGCAAAAGAAGATTGCTAGAGATAAAGTGGATCCTGTTTATGTCCTTGCTCAAGAAAAAATTATTGAAAAAGGAGCTAGGGTAACAGAGGAAGCTTATAACTTATTAGATAAAGTGGGTTATTTGAAGACAGACTCAAAAAGTTTTCTAAAGCAATATATAGGAAATAGCATACTTATTTTATTAGTAGGCAGTTTATACTATTATTATATTCATCGCATCTATATTAAAAAAAATAAGAATTTATCTAAACAGCAAAAAAACAAATTATTGAGCTTAATCTTTATATTGTATAGTTTAGCAATTTTGGTTACAAGAGTTCTTCTTGGCACTTCATTTGTTTATTTACCACTAGGGATTGCTTGTATGATGGTGGCTTTTGCAACAGGGCCTCATGTGGCTTTTATGACACATGTTCTCATTGTGATTTTTTCAGCCATTATTTTTAAAGGGGATCTTATTTTTATTTTATATTTTATCATATCAGGTATTGCCAGTACGCTGATTGTAACCCGTATGCACGAACGTAAGAAGACACTTATTAGTGCGCTATATGTAGGCATGATTCAACTTACAACGTATTTAGCGCTTAAACTTCTAATAGGAGCAACTTTAAATGTCAGTGTTATTTCAGAATGCATTATTGCATTTATTATAGGTATGATTTCAGTTGTTACAGTAATTGGTGCAATGCCTATGTTTGAATCAGTATTTGACTTTGTGACACCTATGCAGCTTCTTGAAATGACAAATCCTAATCAGCCTATTTTAAAAAGATTATTGCTAGAAGCAACAGGAACTTATTATCATAGTTTATTGGTGGCTAATTTAGCTGAAGCAGCAGCCACTAGTATAGGGGCTAATGCTTTACTTGCTAGAGTCGGTGGTTATTATCATGATATTGGAAAACTGACATGTAGTAATTATTTTAAAGAAAATCAAGGGGGAAGTAATCCTCATGATTATATGACGCCTAGAGAAAGTTATGAGGTCATTGTTTCACATGTAACAGCTGGAGTGACTTTGGCAGAGGAATATCAACTGCCTAATTATATTAAAAATTTTATTTGTGAACATCATGGAACAGGTACCATGCAGTACTTTTATGTTAAAGCGCAAAAAGAATCTTCGGAACCTATTTCAGAAAAAAGCTTTAAGTATCCAGGACCTAAGCCTCAAACAAAAGAAACTGCGCTTGTCATGCTAGCAGATATTGTAGAAGCAACCACTCGTGCCATGCAGGACAAGTTAGGTAGAGAAATTCAAATTGATGAACTAGTTCGTAAAAGTGTTAAACAAAAGTTAGATGAGGGAGAACTTGATGAATGTGAACTCTATCTTTCAGATATCAATAAAATTATTGAGTCCTTTACAAAAATGTTAACAGGGATGTATCATCAACGTATAGTTTATCCAGAAAGGAATGACAAGTAAGTGACGATTTATTTAGAAGATGAAACAGGATTTTTTGAAAAGCATCCAGAGATTTATAAAAAAGTAGAGCAGGTAGTTGATCGATGTTTAGACGAAGAAGAAGTACCTTATGAGGTAGAAATCAGCTTAACAGTAGTGGACTTAGCTACGATTCATCAGATTAATAAAGAACATAGAGCAGTAGACAGACCGACTGACGTTTTATCTTTTCCACAAATAGAGCCTCAGGCAATTGGCGTTATGAATTGGGATAGGATAGACTACTCAAGTTGTGTCAATTATGATACAGAAGAAGTGATGCTAGGAGATATTATTTTATGTGATGAGAAAGCACAGGAGCAAGCTTTAAATTATGGTCATAGCTTAGAACGAGAGGTTTGTTTCTTAGTAGCTCATAGTATGTTTCATTTATTAGGATATGACCATATGACACCAGAAGATGAAAAAAAGATGGTCAATAAACAAGAAAGTGTGTTACAATATTTATCCATATTAAGATAGTGATCAGCAAGAGATGATATCATTTAGAAAAATGCCCAGATGGGAAAAGAATAGGAGAAACAAATGAATCAAGCATTTAAATCAGGCTTTGTATCTATTATTGGGAGACCTAATGTAGGTAAGTCGACGCTTATGAATCAACTTATTGGAGAAAAGATTGCGATTATGTCTAATAAACCTCAGACAACTAGAAATCGTATACAAACAGTTCTTACAACAGAAACATTTCAAGCAGTATTTATTGATACACCAGGTATCCATACCCCTAAGAATAAATTA
>JARKVN010000077.1 GCA_029851645.1 Cellulosilyticum sp.
AATATGATGGGGGACATAGTTTTGACCTTGACACAGCTGCTTTTTTAACAGCAGGTAATGGGAAAGTGACTTCAGATGTAGATTTTGTATTTTATAATAATTTACGTCACCCATCTGGCTCTGTGAATCATTTAGGGGATAATCTAACAGGTGTTGGAGAAGGAGATGATGAGCAAATTAAGGTGCAATTAGATGCTGTACCAGCTAACATTGAAAAAATTGCTTTTACAGTAACGATTCACGAAGCTTTAGAAAGAAATCAAAACTTCGGACAAGTATCTAACTCTTATATTCGAGTATTAGATGAAACAACAGGCCAAGAACTTATTCGTTATGACTTAGGAGAAGATTTCTCGATTGAAACAGCAATTGTAGTCGGAGAATTATATCGCCACAATGGAGAATGGAAGTTTAATGCTGTTGGTAGTGGTTATCAAGGTGGACTTGCAGCACTATGTGGTAACTTTGGAATTAATATTTAATTTGTGTTAATAAGAAACTTATTACAGTGAAGAATATTTCACAAGTAATAAGTTTTTTTATATTTCTAACATAACTAGACTCTATAATAAACTAAAAATATAAAATATAGGAGCAATTATGGAGTATAATCAATCATATGTGAAAGTATCTATTGAAATTGAGGAAAATAATTGGGGCATAGAAGAAAAAGATTTATTTGAAGTAGTTATTAGAAAAAATAAAAAAAGAAGCTTCTTGTTTGCAAGTAAAGTGTTAGGAAAGTATTTAGCTGTTCATCCTTATACACCACAAATAATAGGGATGATGTTAGCAGAAGCTTTAAAGGCGAAAGTGGAAAATAGGAACATAGCATCTAGAATGAAAGAACTTTCACAGGCACTAAAAATGCCTCCTAATCAAAATAGGTTTAAACTTTTAAAAGAGGAGCAGCTTACTTTAGAAGAAGAGACATTATTTATTGGATTTGCAGAAACAGCTACTGCTTTAGGGCATAGTGTTTTTAGTGCCTTTCAAGATCATTGTGCTTATTTACATACGACTCGTGTACCTATCGTGGAGGAATCACCTAGCCTTTATTTTAAAGAGGAACATTCTCACGCAGTAGACCATACTTGTTTCATAAAAAACTTTGAAGGACTTCATATATTTAAACGTATTGTGTTAGTGGATGATGAAATCACAACAGGAAAGACAGCACTGAATCTCATTCGTGCCATATCAGAAAAGACTTCTATTAAAGAATTTGCAGTTCTTTCGCTTTTAGATTGGCGTAGCTTAGAAGATATTAAAAGATATGAACAATTAGAAGAAGAGCTAGGGATTAGGATTCAAAGTGTTGCTTTACTAAAAGGAAAGCTTTCAGTTGTGAATTTACAAGAAATGGATAATATTAAGCTTAATAATGAAAAAATTGAATGGTTAGAAAAGAAAGAAGAGGATGATAGTAAGTGGGAAGAAATTAAAGTACCACTTGATCAAAAAATAAATTTAGCCATCAAAGGAAATGATTGTAGGTATAGCAATTTTGAATTTATGGAAAGAGCAACAGGTAGATTTGGCCTAACAAATAAGGAGCATAAGCTCTTTGAGAAGAAAGCTTATGAGATTGGAAGCCTATTAAGAAAGTATAGAAAATATAAGAACTGTTTGTGTTTAGGGACAGAGGAGTTTATTTATTGGCCGTGTATGATTGCAGGTCATATGGGAGAGGGAGTCAGATTTGCTTGCAGTGCACGTAGTCCGATTGTGACATTAAACCAATCAGGATATGCCATAAAAGATGCGATTTGTTTTGAAAACCCAGAAGATACAGCTCTATTAAGCTATATCTATAATTTAGAAGAAAGAGCCTATGAGGAGGTTTTTTGGTTTTTAGAAAGGAATATATGCGATACATTTAAGTTAAGTATTTGTAAAGCATTAAAAGCAAGAGGTATTAAAGAAGTCCATTTTGTAATTTTATAAATGATAAAAGGTAAATCAATACGTATAACTAGAGGGGAGGCCCTATGAAGATAAAAGAGTCAGAACAGTTCAATCAAAAAGCTAGAAAGATACAAAAACCAGAGAAGATAGGAAGTTATAAGGAGGAAGATTGTATTTTTCTTTTGAAGTGCATTAATGACCTTGTGGAAGAGGTTGGTACTTTGGAAAGAGAAAAGCATATGCAGTGTGGTGGACATTATTCAGAATTATTACCTATTGAATATATGCCCACAGAGGAATATATGACGCTTTATAGAGAAATTCTTCAGGATTCTGCAAGTGAAATAGCCTACTACGTAGGGGTAGTAGCAGAATTAATTTACAAAAAGAAAAAAGATCAGCTTGTGATTGTTTCTTTAGCTAGAGCAGGGACACCCATAGGTGTATTAATGAAACGCTATTTAAAAGAAAAGTATGGAAAAGACTTTCCACATTATAGCATTTCCATTATTAGGGATAGAGGGATTGATGTAAATGCTATATCCTATATTTTGAGTCAGCATGAGGCACAAGGCATTCAGTTTGTAGATGGGTGGACAGGAAAAGGCGTTATAGGGGATACTTTAAAGAAGGCATGTAAAGAATTTGGAGAAGCATATGGAATTGAGTTAGATGACTCACTAGCTGTACTATGTGACCCTGGCGAATGTACAGAGTTATATGGAACAAGATCAGATTATTTGATTCCTAGTGCTTGTCTTAATGCCACGGTTTCAGGTTTAGTAAGCCGCACTGTTTTACGAAGTGATGTGATTGGGCCAGATGATTTTCATGGCGCCAAGTATTATAAAGAGTGGGAAGCAATAGATGTATCTAATGACTTTGTAGATACTCTATCAGCTTACTTTAAAACCTTACATATTACAGAGGTAGATTTACTAGGAAAAGAACATGGAAAATACAACGCTGCACAAAGTGTGGAAAATATTAAAGTCCATTTTGGCATGGATAGTATTAACCGGGTAAAGCCAGGGATTGGAGAAACAACAAGAGTTTTATTAAGGCGTGTTCCTTGGAAAATCCTTGTAAAAGATAAGAAAGATCCACAATTAAAGCATATTTTATTATTAGCAGAGGATAAAGGGGTCGAAGTTGAAGAATATGAAGATATGTGTTATTCCTGTTGTGGACTTATTAAAAGCCTGAAGCAAGAAGAAAGATAAGAGATAGGAGAAAAGCATGATTTTTGCAACAGACTTAGATAGAACAATGATTTATTCAGAGAAGTTTTTAGAAGGCTTTAAAGAAGAGGTAATAAATATCGAGATTTTTAAAGAAAGACCTATTTCCTATATTTCTAGTAAAGCTTTAGAAAGCCTTAAAAAATTAAATCAGGTGGCAACGATTATTCCAACTACAATGCGTAATTTTGAGCAGTATCACCGAATAAGCCTTTTTAGTGAGTATATTGTTCCTAAGTTTTATGTGATTAATAATGGAGGAACGATTTTTAAGGATGGAAAAGAGGATATAAGTTGGACTCGCGTTATTCAGAATCAGCTTGGACAATTAGTCATTTCTTATGAGGAAGCACTTCAAATTTTTCTAAATTTATATAAAGGGCCTATTGAGCGTTATAAAAAATCTGATGATCTCATTTGGTTAGTTTTAGGAGATAAGGAGCAAATAGATTGGACAGGTGTAAAAGCTTATAAAGAAAGAATACAAAATAGTGGTTGGAGCATAGACGTTAATGAACGTAAAATTTATTTATATCCTAGCTGTATTAATAAATGGGCAGCTTTAGATTATATCAGAAGATGTTATATGAAAGAGTCCATTTTAGCAGCGGGTGATTCACTATTTGACTATGAGATGGTTACAAAGGCTGATTTTGGAGCTGTACCTAAAGGCTCTTGGTTAGAACAAAATATTACCTCGACTGAAACGCAAAAAGAAATTTATATAACTCAAAGAGCAGGAGTGGCTGCTGCAGAAGATCTATTAGCTTATGCTTTAGAGCAAGTAGAAAAAATTAAATTCATTGACAAGAGATAGGATATGATGTAGAATAAATAGAATTTTTGAGTTTTAGTACAAAAAAATTGTATATAATTTGTTAAATAATCTTATACGAGGTGAATAAGAAGTGAGAAATCAAGAGACAACATCAAATAGTGAAGCCATTCATGATGCCAAAAAGCTTGGAACAGGAAAAATGATTTTACTTGGACTTCAGCATACTTTTGCCATGTTTGGTGCCACTGTATTAGTACCTCTTTTAACAGGACTAAGCGTTTCAACCACTCTTTTAATGGCTGGAATTGGGACTTTATTATTCCATGTTATTACGAAGAGAAAAGTTCCAGCATTCTTAGGCTCATCATTTGCTTTTTTAGGTGGTTATGCAGCAGTTGCACCACTTTTGGCAGATGGCAGTCCAAATACAGAGATGTTACCTTATGCAAGTGGTGGTGTGTTTATAGCAGGCTTTGTTTTTGTGATTTTAGCAACACTCATTAAGTGTTTTGGGGCTAAGAAAGTAATGCGTTTCTTCCCACCAGTTGTAACAGGTCCAATTATTATATCTATTGGTTTAATTTTAGCACCTTCCGCAATTAGTAACTGTCAGCAAAACTGGTTACTTGCTCTTATTGCACTCACTGTTATTATTGTATGCAACATTTGGGGCAAAGGTATGATTAAGATTATTCCAATTATGCTAGGAATTGTTGTAAGCTATGTAGTGGCCTTAATATTAGGGGAAGTTCATTTTCAAGGTGGAACAAACGAAGCACTTGTAGCCTTTCCAATTTCATCATCCGCATTTGCTAAATTTGATATAAGTGCAATTATTACTATTGTACCAATTGCTTTAGCAACCATGATGGAGCATATCGGTGATATTTCTGCTATTGGTGCAACAACAGGAAAAAATTATATTGCAAACCCAGGACTTAATAGAACCCTTCTTGGAGATGGACTTGCAACAAGTTTTTCAGCATTCTTTGGGGGACCAGCCAATACAACATATGGAGAAAATACAGGGGTATTAGCTTTAACAAAAATTTATGACCCTATTGTAATGGAGATTGCAGCAGTATTTGCACTTATTCTTTCATTCTTTCCATTTGTTTCAACAATCATTAGTTCTATTCCAGCAGCAATTATTGGTGGGGTATCCCTTATCCTTTATGGTATGATTTCTGCTATTGGTGTTCGTAACGTTGTAGAAAATCATATTAATTTTGCAGAGAGTAGAAACTTAATTATTGCAGCAGTTATTTTAGTAAGTGCTTTAGGGCTTAATGAAATAGGGGGTATTTCCTTTACAGTAGCAGGTCAAGTTATTACTTTATCAGGTTTAGCAGTTGCTTCAATTGCAGGTATTTTATTAAATGCGATTCTTCCAGGTAATGATTATGTGTTTGATACAGAAGAAGAGCATGATAAGTTAACTTTTAAAGTGTAGTATCATCTTAATTTAAAAGCAAAAAAGCTTCTCATAGTGAGGATTCATTATGAGAAGCTTTTTTTGTGGTATGTGTTTTAAGAAAGGCTTGGAAATTAACGTTTCTTTCCAGTAAGCATTTCAATCTTAATATTTTCGAGCTTAGCGCTATTTGCTATGCGTTGACGGTGGTTTTCCTCTTCAATTTGTCTAGTTTGTTCAATTCCATTCACAATCGTTTGCCATGTTTTCTCAAGAGTTTCCATTTGGACGG
>JARKVN010000081.1 GCA_029851645.1 Cellulosilyticum sp.
TCTTGTGAAAACTGTAGTGGATCATTCAAAACATGAGTATACCGAACTTGCAGATAAATATGAATACTTAGTAAAACTTCTTACAGTTGAAGAGAAAAACTTTAATGAAACTATTGACCGTGGATTAAGTATCCTTAAGAACCATGTAGAAGAAATGAAAGAAAAAGGAGAAACTGTGTTAGATGGAAAAGCTTGCTTTACTTTATCTGATACTTATGGTTTTCCAATTGACTTGACTCGTGAAATTTTAGAAGAACAAGGCTTTAAAGCAGACGAAGAAGGGTTTGCAGCTGAAATGCAGGCTCAAAGAACAAAAGCAAGAGAGGCTCGTGGGGGTTCTAAATATATGGGAGCTGATGAAACAGTCTTTAATCAAATAGACCCTACCATGCGTACAACATTTGTTGGTTACGATAAGCTTGAAACACAAACAACTTTAGAAGTGCTTGCTAATGAAGAAACTCTAGTAGATGCTGCTGCATGTGGTGATGAAATCTATGTAGTAGTTTCAGAAACGCCATTCTATGCTGAAATGGGTGGTCAAGCTGGTGATATGGGTATCATTACAACAGAAACAGGTAAAATTGAAGTAACGAATACAACTAAAGTAATTGGTGGTAAATTTGCTCACTCTGCAAAAGTTGTAGAAGGAAGTGTTCAAAGAGGTCAAGAAGCAACTTTCAGTGTCAATAGTACAATACGTATGGATATTGCACGTAATCATAGTGCAACTCACTTACTTCAAAAAGTGCTACGTGATGTCATAGGTTCTCACATTGAACAAGCAGGTTCCCATGTTAATAAAGATCGTTTACGTTTTGACTTTACACATTTTGAAGCCTTAACTCATGAGCAAATTGAAAAAGTTGAAGCATTAGTTAATGAAAAAATCTTAGAAGGCTTAACCATTGATGTAAAAGAAATGTCAATTGATGAAGCAAGAAAATTAGGTGCTATGGCATTATTTGGTGAAAAGTATGGTCAAACTGTACGTGTTGTAAATATGGGTGGTTACTCCATTGAACTTTGTGGGGGAACACATCTTCAAAACACAACAGCTATTGGTACCTTTAAAATCATCTCTGAAACAGGCGTAGCTGCAGGAGTAAGACGTATTGAAGCTGTAACAGGTCGTGGTGCACTCCATTATTATCAAACTATGGAAGAGTCATTGAATGAAATTACAGGCGCTGTTAAAGCCAAAAAAGCAGATGTTGTTAAACGCGTTGAGGCTATGGTAAATGAGCTTAAAGAGGTTCATAAAGAAAACGAAAAACTTAAAGCTGAAATTGCTCATACAAAGGCTAGTACATTAACTAAACAAGTAGAAGAAGTAGGTGGCCTTAAAGTACTTGTAAGTCAAATGGATGGTTTAGATATGAATGGGCTCAAGAACATGGGTGATTCATTAAAAGATCAACTTCAAAATGGAGTAGTAGTCTTATTAAGCCATGCAGATGATAAAGTAAATTTAGTAGCTATGGCAACACCAAGTGCAGTAGAACAAGGGGTTCATTGTGGACAAATCATTTCCCAAACTGCAGCTATAGTTGGTGGAAAAGGTGGCGGAAGACCTAATATGGCACAGGCTGGTGGTAAAGATGCAAGCAAGATAGTGGAAGCTATGGAGACTGCAAAATTAGCTATTAAAAATCAAATTCAAGGCTAATTTTGTAATAGTAAATAATTTTTAAAAGAAAGTTAAGGAAATATAGCAAGAATGCTTGACGTACTACTTAACTTACTTTATAATTTAACGTAGTGCTTTAATCTTTTCTCCGTACGAATGCATAAAGCACAACATAGCACCGGAGGGAGGGAAAGAAATGTCAGAGGTTACAGTTCGCGAAAACGAGTCTTTAGATAGTGCTCTTCGTAGATTTAAAAGAAACTGCGCAAAAGCAGGGATTATGCAAGAAATTCGCAAGAGAGAACACTATGAAAAACCTAGTGTAAAACGTAAAAAGAAATCAGAAGCAGCTCGCAAAAAAAATAAACAATATTAATCATTGATTATTTTGGATTATAATGACTTAAGTCATATATAAGGGATGATGTAGATGTCTTTGAAGGAACAGCTCCTTTTAGATATGAAAGAAGCTATGAAAGCAAAAGATGTCCTTCGTAAAAATACCATTCAATCTATTCGTGGTGCTATTCTTCAACAAGAGAAAGATACTATGAAAGAGGTTAGCGAAGAACACATTCTTGATATCATCATAAGTGAAATCAAGAAACGTAAAGATGCGCTCACAGATTTTGAAAAAGGTAATCGCCCAGATTTAATAGATGCTGCAAATGCTGAAATTGTTGTTTTGCAAAGTTATTTGCCAGCACAATTATCTGAAGAAGAACTCATAACACTTGTTCGTGAAACTATTACAGAAGTATCAGCCGTATCTATGAAAGATATGGGAAAGGTTATGGCTACTCTTTTGCATAAAGTAAAAGGCAAAGCCGATAATTCAAAAGTGAGTAGCATTGTTAAACAATGTTTAGCACATCAATAAAGCTGAAGCTTGAAAATAAGAACACCCTTTAGCAATGTCATTAAGTTAAGATATTGTCTTAAAGGACATCATAAAAAGAACCAAGTACTTTTACGTATTTGGTTCTTTTTATGATGTCTTAATGATTAATCCAGTAAGTTCAGATAGCTACAAAGTATCAATAACTTAAAAACCTCCTTTCAAATTGTATAATTTTACCTAAACCACTTTCTGTCCAAGGGAGATTTCACCTAAAACGTACCTAGATAACACAAATTTATTTGAATAATTTACCTAATAAAATATTTTTTTTATCAAAAAAACTAAATATATTTGACATTATAATATTTATTTTATATAATTTAATAGAAAGATATGAAAACGTTACCGAAATATTGTAAAATCTAGAGGATTGGATAGTCTTTCACTTGTAAACATTCATCTCAATATAGAAGTGAATGAATCCTATACTATTTGGGGAGGTAATCAAAAATAAATTTTAATGAAATCGTTTTTTATTCAGGATTTTGAATAAATCATACATATCTATTCAATCAAAAGTAAAGTTTAACGCAAATTGGTATCGTTTCCTTTAGATTTTTAAATGATTTATTAAGATACAAAGGAGAATTAGCGATGAAAATGATGAAAAAAATAATGGTAGTTTGTTTAAGCCTTGGAATGGTAATTGGTGCAGTAGGATGTAGTAAACCAAGTAAAACAGAAAACGAAACATCCAATGATATAAATACAGAAAAAACAGCCCAAACAGACGAAAAAGTTGAGATTGAAATACATGTTTGGGATATGGGACCAGAGGGTTCAGATAACCCTGAAAGAGCTCTTATTGAAATTTATGAAGACCAAAATCCAAATGTAGATATTGTTATTACTGAAACACCAGAAGGAGAAGACTATTCGGCTATTATTGCAAGTAGAGCTGCTGCAAATGATTTACCAGATATTTTTATGTGGGGGAATAATGTAGATGTGATTGCCAATGGATGGGCTGCAAACCTAACAGAATTTACTTCCAATGATCCAGAATGGTCTAATCTGGTTGAACCACTAAAATTAGGTGTAGGGTATAATGACCGTGTTTACTTATTACCTAAAAAAATGAACTTAATGGGGATGTTCATTAACAAAGAAATTTATGCAGAGAACAACTTAAAACCTCTTGAGTTTGGGTACACAATGGATGAGTTACTTTATGCCATTGAAAAAACAACAACAGCAACAACAAAAGGGACAAGTAATTACTTCCCAGTTGAAACGTTTTATCCAATGGTTATGAATCCAGAAAAATACGGATTTGCAACTTATGATGGTGAAAATGTTAATTTTAATACACCAGAATACGCAGAAGGTATAGAAATTTACAAGAAAATTACAGATAATAACTGGAACTTAAGAAATACAACAACAGAAGAATTCTTTGGAAGAAGCGGATGGGAATTTGGTGAAATTGGAGGTATCGGAAATCAATATGAAGGGACATGGTTCTTTGAAAGTGAGCACCCTATTGATGTAGACTATGTAGGATTACCAAATGGCATAAGTGGTGTACTTGTCAATGATTATTTAACAATTGCCTCTTCATCTAAAGTAAAAGAAGAAGCCTATGAGTTTGCAAAATTCATGAGTTTTGGATTAGAAGGTATCCGTACTAGAATGGAGCTTGCAGAGGCAAATCCAGAATTATATGCCTATAGAGGCATTCCAGTAATTGCTGGAGCAGATGCTGAGATAGACACAAAATTTAAAGAAGTTTTCAAAGAATATCCAGGATTTTTAGCTGCTTATGATGCCATAGATACAGCTAAATTAGAGGGTTATAAAGAAATACCTGGACTGAGTATGGCAGTCAATGATAATGATACAGGTGTTCAAGGGACAAATGCAGAGGGGGCACCAGAGTCTTATAAAATGTGGAAACTAAGAGATGAGCTTATATTAGGCAAAGAAAATTTAAGCGATCATGCTGAAAAAATGACACAACTAGGAAATGAAGCTTTAAAAACTGCAAGAGAGAAAATTGATGCAGCTTTAAAGTAATGAAATATTTTTTAGTTTAAAGTAAATATAAAGGCTATTGTAAAAACTTAATCTATATATTGTGGATATGCTATCCAAACAACCTTATTTGACAACTTATTCACTGAAAAGGTAAATAAGTTGAGTGAATAGATTAGAAAATAGCAGTTTACTAGGGTATAGAAGAAAGTTGTATTTTACATAGCCTTTTATTATTGATGTATAGAAAGGATAAATGAATTATGCACAAAATAAAAATAGGAGTTGGCATAGCTCTGATATTTTGTTTATTAGTAATCATTCTAGGGTATACGCCTAGTATTATTAAGCCTAATATAGATGAGGGCAAATATACAGATATTTTGTCTGAGCAGATAGAGCAAAAAAAACATAATGTGCTTGATAAAGATAGTCTATCATTTTCCTTTTCCAATTTAGAGCAGGTTCTAACAGATGACTTTGGGTACAGTAGCCATGCAACGATTTTAAAAGATGATGAAACACTAACTTATGAAATTGAAGTTGTAAAAGATGGAAATTATATCCTATCATTAGATGCTTATAACTTATCAAGAACAAGTCAAGCACCTGTGCATTTAACTATTAGAGTAGATGGAAATGAGTATATACAGGGAGATAGCAATAAAATTAATTTACTTCAGTATTATATGTATGATACACACGAAGTCAATTTAGATGCAGATTCTACCCAAATGATTAATACCATCTATACCCCTCAAATTTGGGAAAGTTGTTATTTATATGATGATCATATGAAAAATAATAAACTTGTAATCCCTCTAAAAAAAGGTAAGCATAAAATAGAAATTACAAAAATTTCAGGTAATATTGCATTTGGTGATATCAGATTATCAGAAATGAATGCATTAAAAACTTATGAAATGTACAAAGATGAATATAAAGGTGAAAAAGAAGTACAGAACGCTTATTATATTCAAGCAGAAAATATTTCATTTAAAAATCAAAAAACAATAAACCCAGTCTATGAACCTAATATTAATGTCACTCCTTATTCACTAGATATACGTTATTTAAATGCAGTTGATGGCAGTAGTTTTAAAGCACATAATGATCGTATTGGCTATGAAATCCATGTCAAAGAAACAGGACTTTATCGACTAGGCTTTAACTATAGAAGTGGTGATAAGAAAAATGCCTCTGTATATGCCAGCATCTACATAAATGGAGAGATTCCCTTTGATAGATTTAAAAATGTAGAATTTCCTTATACAAAAGAGTACGTGACACTATTAACAGAAGAATATGTATTTTTAGAAGAAGGAATCAATCAAGTTGAAATCGTACTCAATCAAGAATTGATGTCAGAAGTTTATAGTGAGTTAAAAGCAATCTATAATAGAATTTCTGAAATAGCCATTGATATGAGAATGCTTACTGGTAATAAGATTGATAAAAATAGGTCTTGGAATATGGAAGATTATTTTCCTACATTACAAGAAGAATTAATTCAGTGGATGGCAGAACTTGATGAAATGGCTGCCTATATAGATTCTACTAATGGTGGTAAAAAGACAGAGGAAAGTCTTAATTTACAGTTAGCCAGTGAACAAATAGAAAAGATTTTAGATGATTTTGATCAATTACCTAATGAAATGGATTTATTCTCCACAAGTAATAACTCGGTAAGTGCTAGAGTAAGTGCTGTATTAGGCAAACTCCAATACACACCATTATATTTGGACGCTATTTATTTTGGAAATGATGAAAATAACCTTCCAAATAGAAAATATGGCATGGTGGCATCTGCCCAAAACAGTGTGAAAAAACTTTTAAAATCTTACAAACAGACCAATAAAGACTTAGAAGGTCAGGAAATTGAAGTATGGGTAAAAAGAGCACGACCTAATGTAGAAATTATGCAAAGATTAATTGATGAGCAGTTTACAAAGGAAACAGGTATTAAGGTCAAGTTAAGTGTATTAGTTGATCAAAATAAGCTCACTATGGCAAATGCAGCTGGAACGAACCCAGATGTTGTAACAGGTGTTGACTCCTACTATGTATCAGATATTGGTCAACGAGGTGCATTAGAAGATTTAAAAAATTATTCAGAAGTAAAAGATTATGTCCGTCAAGTAACACCAGGTTCTATGTTACAGATGTATGTAGAAGATAGCTTATATGGTATACCAGAAAGTCAAGAATTTTACTTCACCATATACAGGGAAGATATTCTAGAAAGCATAGGTGTAGAAGTCCCTAATACTTGGGAAGATGTTCAAAAAATATTACCTATTTTACAAAGATATGGTATGAACTTTTATACACCACTCTCTCAAGAAAGTGCGCTTAAAACCTATCCAGCAACTGCACCCTTTTTCTATCAACATGGTGCAACAATCTTTGCAGAAGATGGGCTGAGTACAAACATAGGTAGTGAAGAAGGGTTAAAGGCCTTTGAATTAATGACAGATTTAGTAGTCGTTAATGGTATGACCATTCAAGTAGCAAGTTTTTATGATAACTTTAGAGAAGGTGAACTTCCTATTGGGGTGACTCGCTTTGCAGATTATATCAAACTTTATCATGCTGCACCTGAAATTATGGGTAAATGGTCTGTGGCATTAGCACCAGGGGTAGAAAGAAATGGAACGATTGATCGAACAGTAACTGGTGATAGCACGGCAGTCATGATGTTTAAGAACTCAA